>CAZZGS010000289.1:0-6012 GCA_964653845.1 uncultured Bryobacter sp. | reverse complement strand
ATGAGGCACTCTGCGGCCTCGCGGCTGGCTGGCTGTTCTCGAAGCGCATTCTCAAAAATGGCACGAGCGTGGTCGAGATTGCCCAAGCGCTGCATGGCAAGACCAAGGTTGATGCGAGCTTCGGTCCAGTATTCGTTTTCTTCGCAGCAGAGGTCGAAGTGCCGGGCGGCTTCATCGTAACGTCCTGCTTCGAGGCAGTTCAGTCCGAGCCGGAAACGGAGTTCGGGCGTATAGCCGTCGAGGCGAATCAGGTGTTGCGCTGCCGAAACCGCCTCATTATGGCGTTTTGAGAATTCGGCGGCGAGCATGAAGTTCCACCAGGCGTTGGAGTTCTCAGAATCAATGCTGGTGAGATAGGCAAGGTGTTCTGCGGCCTGATTGTACCGCCCAGACTCGATGAGCAGACAAGCCAGGTTGTAGCGTGCTTCGCGGTGGTTGGGCGAGGCCTCAAGGCATTTTTCGTAATCGGCGCGGGCAAAGTCCATACTTCCCATTTGCTCCAAAGCATAAGCAGTGTAGAAGTGGGCAGACGGCTCGCCTTCGACGACGAGTGGTTCACAGGATTTAATGAGGCGCTCCCATTCCTGGGAAGCAGCCAGGTCAGCCAATGGGGATTCCCAATTTTCAGGGCGGCTGGGTGCTGGCGGTGGTCCGAGGAGGGCCTGGGCGGCACGGATGCCTTCTTTTGCGACTTGATTGCCCGGCGATCGGGATTCTACAGCCCGGAAGACCTCAAAAGCATCTTGAGGCTGATTGAGGTGCAAACGGCAGATGCCGAGGGCGAGTGCGGCTTCGGTCCAATCCGGGTGGATCTCGACTTCAGGCTGGAGGAGGTCTGCGCCTTCCTGCCAGCGCTCGAGGCGCTCCATGCAGGCGACGGTCTGGACCAGGAGGTCGGGCCGGGCAGGAACGAGCTTGAGTAGACGACGGAAAGCTTCGAGGGCTTCTTCGTATTCTTCGAGTGCGAGATGGAAATGCGCGAGGGCTTCGAGTTTCCGGGCTGCAATTGCAGCTGGGGACTCACTAGGCAAGCTCGAAGGGACGAAGGATTCCTGGTGGTCTCCACTCCGCTTGAGCGGCATTTCGATAATTTTAGGTGCGCGCGCTGCGTTGGCCATATTGGTTTTCCCTTATCCTGCGGAGCTTTCTGATCTCGGCGGCAGCACGGGACCTAGTTGAAACAGGGAGGGGAACGGAACGGGGGGTACACGGTCCGCAGAACGGGAAGGTTGCCAACTTGGGCGAAATGTGAGGTTGGTAGCTGGGCGGGGCAAGGCCACCGTGGGTGCCCAGTAGCTGGCTGCACAATCGGCAGCCAGGCCGGCATTGGCCGAGAGGCTTTGGGCGAAGACTGCGAGGGAATCAACGAAATCTTCGGCGTCTGCGGCATCGAGATTTAGCCTGGTCAGGGCGCTGATCGTCAGCGGTACGTCTACAAATGGTGAAAGTTCAGCTGGGGCGACCGGGGCCGACTTGATTTGAAACTTTGGTGTGGAAAAGGGAAGAATCGGGTCCCATTCATCGGCCGCAGTGATAGGAAAGCTGAGTTCGGTTGCCCGTAGTGAATTCCAGGAAGAAGTTACCTGGCTGGCAGCGTAAGGGAATCGGAGCCGGAGGCGAGGTTCAATCTCTTCGCGCCGACCGACGGCTGTATGGTGGAGGGTGGTTGAAACTGCCTCATATTCTAACGGAAGCGGATCGCGGCTTACGACAAAATCGAATTGCAGAGCAAGTTTTACTTCTGTTGCGGTTGGTAGCTCTACCCACGGCTCGCCAAAACCCTCCTCGACGAAGGCATTTGGTTGCGGGGGGGGAGCGAACGTTACGGTATTGGCTAGCGAGCTAGCATCTATTTCGAATTCAGTGACATCAAGATTAAAACTAAGGTCGTTTCTATAATCTGGAGATGAAGGAGTACAGCAGTCGGCCTGAACGATAATGGCGAAGCTTGCCGGGGGGACCAGCGGAGTTTCGGTGTTGAGGGCTGCGATTGCATCTGGAAGCTGGAAGAGGTAGTCTTCGTGCAGGGGGGCTGGAGCCTGCTGGACTTCCTCGACAACCTTTGCTGCTTTCTTCGATTGTTTCTGCGGCTCTGGTTGCTGACCCTGGGGTTTGGACTCCGGGGTTCTGGTTGCAGCTTCCAGGCCCAGCAAAGACTTGGTTGGTGCAGCCTCGGTATTTACGAGATCGTTGAGCGACCGTGCTGGAGTAACAGACTTTGAGCCGAGACGCTCCATTAGGGCTCGCTCTAATTCGTCCTGGTGAGTGCGCAGGTGTTCTTCGCTACAGAAAGGGGTGTCCTTGTAGCGTGAAAAGAAGCCTAGCTTTTTGCCGCAGTATAGACAAGTCATTGGATCTTTTGAGCCGACTCTGGAATTAAGGCTTATAACCAAAATAGAGTTACGGCCCTTGTAAAGAAATCGGTGGTTTACCTTAACTGCATTAGGGCTCCTGATAGGATCGTGATGTGAAGATTGAAATTTTCTTGAGCCTGGTGCTCGTTTTGCCAATTCTGGCCGTAGATCAAAGGCAAGAATACACGTGCAAAAAAACCTCCAAGCCCTTGATAATAGATGGAAAAATGAATGATTCGGCTTGGCGCTCAGCTCCATGGACGCAAGTTTTTGTCGACATTGAGGGAGAGGCAAAACCGAAGCCACGATTTCGTACTCGGGCAAAAATGCTTTGGGATGACGATTTTTTTTATGTAGCTGTAGAGATGGAAGAGCCGAACCTGTGGGCTACCTATGACAAGCACGATATGGTGATTTTTCATGAGCATGATTTCGAAGTATTCCTTGATCCTGATGGAGATGGACTACATTACTTCGAGTTTGAGATGAATGCTAAAAATACCAGTTGGGACCTTTATTTGGCCAAACCTTACAAAGATGGCGGGAAAGCCGATGACGGTTGGGAAATACCGGGATTAAAGACGGCAGTTCAGTTGCGGGGGACGCTGAACAACCCTAAGGACAAAGATCGTGGCTGGAGTCTGGAGATTGCGATACCCTGGTCGGCTTTGAATCGAGGTCCCCGGCCGGCGGTGGCACCGAAGGACGGGGAGCAGTGGCGAGTGAATTTCTCCCGGGTGGAATGGGTGCTCGATGTAGTGAATGGGAAGTATGAAAAGAGAAAGGGCTTAAAGGAAGACAATTGGGTATGGAGCCCGCAGGGTGTGATCAATATGCACGTGCCTGAGAAATGGGGAGTTGTGAAGTTTGTTCGTTAAGGACGCCTGGATTGCCGGTGCCTAGTTTTTTGCGCCTAGACGGAAGGTGAGCCCAACTGTAAGAGTGAGCGGATAGCCGGGAGTGCCGTTGATGGCGAAGGCGGCTGGGCCGTTGCGGTAGGGGCGGGATTCAATGTAGTTCTGGGTCTCGAAGTATTAGCCATTGGTGAGGTTGTCGAGGGCGAAGCTTGCGTCTATTTTTCTTGAGATGCGGCGGACGATGCTGAGATCGAGGACTGTGTTGCCTGCGGCCCGGATGGAGGGGTCTTCGCCGTCGAGTCGATAGCTGTTGATCGCTCTCATGCGGAGGGAGGCTGACCAGCCTTTGAAGGCCGCCAGGGTGAGTGCGGCGTGGGCAGTGAAGTGGGGGCGCGGTCGACGTATCTTCGCGGTGTGGTGTCGCAGTAGAAGGCGTTGGAGACTTTGGTGAGACCTCCGTTGACGCCGAGGGATCGGGTAAGGGCGAAGCTTGACTTGGCTTCGCAGCCATAGGTTCGGCTGGGGACCAGAAATTCGAGGGAGCCGGTTGAGTTTTGAGGAGATGCCGAGTTGGGTGAAGTCGGTGTTGGAGTTGAGTGGATCCGCACGATCTTTGACGTCGAAGCGGAAGGTGTCGAGGCGGCGTTGGTGACGTGGGCGTTGACTCTGGTGGTGAGGCCGACGTTGATCTGGTTGTCGTGGAAGTTAATGCCGGCGGTGAGGGTGGTGTTTTGTGTGGCGTGCTTGTATTGGAGGTTGGTGCGCTCAATGCGACGGGAATCGTGCTGTTGGATCGCTTCACCGTTTTCAGGGTCGTTTAAGAAATACGTGAAGTTGGAGTAGAAGTCGAAGAGGGAACGGGTGAGGAAGGCGTCGACCTTGCAGGAGTCGCCGTTGGTGGTGAGTTGCTGGAAGTAACCGGCGAGGGTGCCATTGCGGATTCTGCCGCCCTGGCTGGGATCGAGGTAGCCTTGGCCGTGGCCCTGGGTGGACTGGTTCTGCTGTATGTTGTCGACCAGGACTTTGAGGCCACCGCTTACGCCGCCGTGATCGAGATTGAAGCCGAAGCGGCGGATTTCGATCGACTTGCCGCCGCCTTCGTGCTGACCGGCGTTGATGCCTCCGTTGAGCTGATGGAAGACCTGGTCGTCGCGTGAGAAGAGAGTTTGGGTGAAGACTTCGCTGTTGCGGTTGTCGATGGACGGCTCGATGGTGGTGGCGGTGATGGTGACGGAGGTGTGGGTGGTCGGCTTCTCTTGAGCTTGTGCTGTAAACAGGCAGAGTATGGCAGCAAGGTGTCGCATCGTGACTTAATACGCTGGTGTGGCGATATTGGATGTTGCAAGATGCAAAATAGAAGGATGCTGCGAAGAGCGTTTGTCGGAATGGGGATTGCTGCGCCGAGTGTGGGCTTTCAGAGGGCAGTGCCGCCGAAACGGGATCGGCTGAATTTGTTGTTTGTGATGACCGATCAGCAGCGTGGGGATTGTCTGGGCGTGGACGGGAATGCGGCTATTCGGACTCCTAATCTGGATCGCCTGGCCAAAGAGGGGACTCGGTTTCGTCATGCTTATTCGAGTACTCCAACTTGCACTCCAGCGCGGTGTGGGTTGTTGACCGGGCTGTCGCCGTGGAATCACGGGATGTTGGGGTATGGGGAGATTCCGCGAAGGTTTGCTTATGAGAAACCGCGGGCGTTGCGGGAGGCTGGGTACTCGACGGCAACCATAGGTAAGAATCACTTTGCGCCGTGGCGGAATAGTCATGGGTATGAGCAAATGTTTCTCGATGAGCATGCGGCTGGCGGCATGGTGCATGACAAGGTGGCGATGGAGAAGAGGGCGGCAGAGGAGCGGACTGATTATGAGGCCTGGTTTTATTCGCAGGAGCCTCATCTGAATCCTCATGTGACCGGGCTTGGTTGGAATGATTATGCGGCGCGGCCTTTTGCTTTGCATGAGCGGTTGCACCCGACGACCTGGATGGGCGATACGGCGGTGCGGTACATCGAGAGTTATCGCGATTCGCGGCCTTTTTATCTGAAGGTTTCTTTCGTACGGCCGCATAGCCCTTATGATCCGCCGGAGCGGATCTGGAATCAGTACCGCGATGTTGCGATGCCGGAGGCTCAGGTTGGGGCATGGGCAGGCAAGTTTGCTGCGCCTTCCAGTGACCGGCCGGATATCTGGCACGGGAAGCTCGATGCACGGACGATTGCCAATACTCGCCGTGGTTATTATGCGTGCATCACTCATGTGGATGAGCAGATTGGGCGCATTGTCGAGACGCTGGAGAAGCAGAAGAAGCTCGATGAGACGTTGATGGTGTTTACGTCTGATCATGGCGATATGACTGGCGACCATAACCTTTGGCGGAAGTCTTATGCTTATGAGGCTAGTGTGCGGGTGCCGATGATTGTGCGGCTGCCGGGGGCTAAGGGTGGGCAGGTGATGGAGCAGCCTGTCGAGTTGCGCGATGTGTTTCCGACGCTGCTCGATGGGGCGGGGGTGAGCCCTTCGAGGAAGCTCGATGGGGAGAGTATGCTCAAACTCGTTCGGGATGGAAGCACGGCGTGGAGGCCGTTTATCGATCTTGAGCACAACGTTTGCTATTCGCCGGTGAACAACTGGAGTGCGCTGACCGATGGGCGGATGAAGTATATCTTTCATGCGCTCGATGGGCAGGAGCAGTTGTTTGATCTGACCAAGGATCCGCATGAGGTGCGGGATTTGGCTGGTGAGACGGAGGCGAGTTTGACACTTACGCTGTGGCGGCGGCGGATGGTGTCTCACTTGTCGGAA
>CAZZGS010000288.1:0-6014 GCA_964653845.1 uncultured Bryobacter sp. | reverse complement strand
CTTCAAGCAGAACCGGGTCTAAATCCTCACGCGCAACATAGGTACGCCCTAAACTCATTGCAATGCCCCTATCCGCCCCGTCCAGTGGAGGCGCATTGCAACAAGTCCTCTGCTGGCCTCGAGGGCCCACCGCAGGCAGGGAAGAGTTGCGGCATCGCCTCCAACTTCACTCAAGGTGCAATCCTGAAAGAGAGCATGGCTTTGATGAGGGCAACTCATTGAATCCAAACTGCGAAATCCGCTGCGCCGCTTCGGTACTCGATAACCCGGACCTCTCGGCCGTGAAATTGGAATCCGTCAGCGGATGATGCCAAGCAAATATGCAATCAGCAAAATGGTGAGAACAGTGCCCAAACCAATACCGGCTCCGCCTCCAAACCCATAACGGCTATGGCCATAATAGCCTGCGCCTCCACCGAACAATAAAATCAAAACGATTATAAGTAGTAACATATCTAGCTTCTCTTTCTTACTGCTTTGAACTTATAGCAAGCAATGTGATACCGCCAACCAGAGCAATTGCCCCGGCGATAGGAGGTAATGGCACTGTATGCTTCTGATCACTTGTAGCCTGGATCGGGCCTAGATCGATCACCGTCTTCCGGGTCGTGTAAGTGAATCCACCCCAGATGACGCCGACAAGTCCAAGTGCGATTAAGATCAGCCCAACCATTTTGGCCATCTCTATTTGCCTACGGCTTTCTCGATTTTGCCTACATTCTTCTGTACCTTGCCTTCAAGTTTTTGCTTCAGCCCTTCTAACTCAAGCTTTTGGTTCCCCAGAACTTCTCCGGTCTTTTGCTTGACTGCGCCAGTGCCTTCTGAAAGCGTTCCCTGAATTTCATCTTTTGTACTTGATTTCATGATTTTTCCTTTTTGCCTTTATAAAAAATTGGGCTGGTAAATTTGCATCCGCCAGCCCCGCACAGATTTAGTGGTGCAGTGCGACCTGGCTGCTCGCCGGGTACTCCGCGCTGGCTTTTCCAGACGACGAAATGTCTTGAGCTCCGGTGTGCCGAAGCAAATTTGTAGCTCGTGAAATCCTGGATGCGCTGTCGCAATGAACCGAAAGCAGAACGCCGCCTTCCTGGATCCTGCCCTCATAGCGCTTCGCTTCATATTCGGGCATCCCCATGCCAACCAAGGCTCCAATGATTCCACCTAGCGCTCCGCCCGCACCCAGACCGGCAAGAGCGGCGATAATCGGCCCTCCCACTATCAACGGTCCAATGCCCGGTATCGCCAGCACCCCAATGCCAGCCAGCAACCCAAATGTCGCGCCTAGCACTCCACCACTGGCGACACCGGCTGTTGCGCCTTCAGGAGCCTTCGTGTTCTTCTCGCGGCCAAAGGCTCTTGAACTATTGTTATCTGGAAGCAAGACTGAGATGTCATCATTCGAAAATCCGGCTGTGAGCAAATCGTCTATGCCTCGTTCAGCCTGCTCCTTCGTGTGATAAATCCCAAACATGGCTACTGTTTTCTGTTCCATGCTTCCCTTCTTTGCACGTGAAGCACCACGCTGAAAACCTCGATATTTTGGTAATTCCTGGCACAATTACCGATACCCAATGACCACCTGCGGTCGCTTGACGAAATACGGTTAGCCTCCTAATCTCTCGCCAAATGAATTCGCGCCTTTTCCTTCGATTGGTCATCAGACTGCTCTAGATCGATCGAATCAAGATTCGTTAGAAAGAACCCTATGAAAGCATCCAAAATATATTTACTCTCGGCAACTCTCACAACCGCCCTAACCGTCATGAGTTGTGCAACTGCCCCGACTCAATCCGCCGACGTGAAGGAAAGCCTCAAACGTTCCCTCGATCAGGCCAACCTCAAGGACGTTACCGTTGCACAGGACCGTACAAAAGGCGTCGTCACTCTCGGTGGCCATGTAGTCGCCGAGAGCGATAAGTCTCAGGCCGCTTCGATCGCTAAATCAATCGCCGGCGAACAGGTTGTCGCAAACGAAATTGCCGTCATTCCAGCTGACAATGCATCCGATGCCAAGAATTTCAACTCCGCTCTCGACGACGGAATCGAAAGCAACCTCAAGGCCGCCCCGATCAGCAGGAAGCTCCAGGACATCGTCAAGTTCAACGTCAAAAATAACGTCGTCACACTCAGTGGCGAAGTAGTTTCCCAGCAACTTCGCACGCAAACGGAAACACTCGCTTCCGAAGTTCCTAACGTCAAGCAAGTGGTCAATGAACTGCAGGTCAAAGGACAGAAAGCAACTTCTTCTAACTAACATGCATTCTCACTTACTATTCAAACTATCTATTCCAGTCGGACTTGCCGGGCTTCTTGCCATGGCAGCCACGATTCAAAACGGTGCCCCAACCCCAGAGATGCAAAAGCGCCACGCGATGATGGCGAGCGAGCCACATCACATTCTTGCAATGGCATATCACACCAATATGGCCAACTTCGCCAAAGCTCTGGAGACTCAGTCAGCCAAATCGAACACTCTGAATCTGGATTTCTCTCGAAGCGCCATCACCGAAATACGACGCAGCTTTGACCAGATGAAACAACACCACCAGGAGCACATGCAGGCCATGAGCTCAAATATGAACTCTCCCAAGGACAGCATGATGAAAAAAATGGAAACTCACCAATCCGATCTCGGCACACAACTCACCTCGCTCGAAAACGAACTCCAAGGTGCTGCTCCAAATGCAAAAAAAGTCGCGACGCTTGCAGCGAGTATCCATATGCATCTTGATGCCATGTCAAAGATGCATATGGGTCAAACTTCCAGCAAGATGAAGATGTAGGCTCTGCAAATGTCACCCACAACGCCCAAGCACGCTCTGCTTCATTGCCGGCTTTGCATCAATAATTGCGTACATTGCAATCTGGATGTACTTCAAGCAACCTGATCCCGCCCATGCTGAACGCTTTGGCATCTTCATCGGGCTTTGGGCACCGACTATCTTCATCCTGTCAGAGCGCTTAGATCGAATATCGACAACCAAACCTTGGGCATTCTAAATTCCGTAATACTGGACTTGAATGCCCGCATCCACGTCGCAGTTTTCAATCCGCTCACTAGCTAGCGGCGGAACCACTATCGAAGATCTGCGCAGACAGGTCTTCGATGCCTCCTCTTCCATCAACTTAATACTTCTGAGATGCGATCAACAGCCCCCTACCTTTCCTGCAATCTGCCCCAACTGTGAAGCACCCTCCACGCAATCGCTCACAATCAAGCGCTCCTTCATCTTCCTCATCTACAGCGACGGCGACTCACCCAACGATTCGCTGTCCGTGGTCGACACCTACACAATCCCCATCTGTTCCAATTGCCTTCAACAACACAAAACGCAACAGCTTCCATTAAGTCATTTCCTTCCACTCAAGCGAATCCTGTCCGGGTCTCAAGGCTTTGCCGGCCTGGTGGTAATTGCCATTTCAGGGCTCTTCTTTAAAGAAGCACTCAATCACCTTCGGCTGTTTCCATTTGTGCTCGGCTGTTTCCCACTTCTCATTGGCCTTGGGCTGATCCGTCCAGTCTGGAGGAAAAGCCAACATATGACAATTCCCCAGCCCACCCCAACTGATCTCGCAGTAGACTTTACCCCAGCACTCTCCCTCGATTACGAACCCAATTGGCGCTCCTTCTACTTCCGGTCACAACTCTACGCCGCCCATTTTCGCCAGGCAAACAACTCTGAATTATGGGACCCCAAAAGTCACGAAGCAAAGTCTGCTGCCGCACAAAGACGTAAAGCAACAAACCGCTCCTCCTGGATAGTCGGCGCAGTTCTCCTCGCCATCCTCGCTGCGTTGATCTGGTTCGAAGGCCCCATATCTTTCTTCACAAGCCTCTTCGACTAGCTCTACCGAACCACTTCTACGCTGCATTTGGCATGAGTTGCCACGGCCTCAGAGACACTTCCCAAGAGGAATCGATCCAGCCCGCGAAGCCCGTGCGAGCCAACAAAAACACAGTCTGCATCCCACCGCTCTGCCTCTTCCAGAATGGCGTTCTTGGCCCCACTCGACACCACTGGCATTGCTTCGCTGATATGCGAACAAACCCGTGACAAAATTTGTACTGCCCGGGTGACATGTCCATGCGCTTCCTTTTTTGCTTCGTTGAAGTTTCCGATATTTGGAGGAAATCCGAAATCACCCGGCTCAAGCATCGTAAGCGTAGGCGGAAGAATTAACTCCACCACGCTCACGACGCGAATCTCAGTCCCCGGCTTCCAAGGCCTTGCAGCAACTGCCTCCATAGCCTTCAATGCATGATCGGATCCATCTGTAGCCACCAGTACGCGGTAAGTCCTCGCGGCTCTGAAGTCGTGCGGTCGAGCCCGCACGATCTGCACAGAACACTTGGCGTGGCGCACAACGGCAGCCGACACACTTCCCATCAGGAAGCGGCTCGCGTTAGAAAGTCTTCGCGCTCCCACAAGAATCAGGTCCGGATGATACTCCTCGGAGAAATTGAGAATCTCCTTCTTTGCATCGCCTTCCCGGAAGTATCGCTCGCAGCTCCAGCCTCGGGATGAAAGTGAAAAGACGGCATCGGTCACCGCCTGGTGGGCTTTGGTATTCAAAGCGTCAGCAGGCAACGCCTGCGTCCAGGCATGAACTGGCTCACTAACATGCAGAACATCGAAATGAGCCTTCTTCGGCCAAGCTTGTTCCAAAACCTCGGCTACAAGCTCTTCGCTTCCGTGGGAACAATCAGCCGCCAGTAGGATTTTCATGACTTCGCCTCCTCTAATACCTCAGCAGCGCAGTGACCGGGCATCCCGGCGACATCGCCTCACCGCTCACCACAAACACATCCCCGCCATGACACAAAGTCTCAGCCACCACGGCGTTGACCAATTCTTCTTGACCTCCAGCGTCGCCAACACAAAGCACTTGAACCCGGCCTTCGATTGCCGCCTGATTCACTTCTTCGCTATCGGTCGCAACAAGACCCCGGTCTTTCCATTCGCGGATTCGGTCAAGAGCTTTGAGAGCTTCCCTCGCTTGCGCCTCTTGCGCACATTCACCCGCCAACTGGGCGATTTCACCCAATGGAAAGTCCTTGATCCCGTGAGCAATATGCTCTTCAAACAACCGGCAACGCTTCGCGACACGGACAAACGCTGCAACTTCATCTTCAGGCCCCATCAACAACAACGGCTCGCTTCCGGCTACTACGGCAATTCCTGCATCCACTTTTCCAAACCAATGTTCCAGGTGCCGCTCTTCATTTTCATCAGCCGATGAAGTACCAAAGCGTACTGAACCAGCTCCCCCCGGAGCGTGATTCTTCATCTTTATATCGCTCGTCTCCACCCCGCAGGATTCTTCAAGACTCACCGGCATGCCCCTTGGCAGATCCAGAGCAAGATTGTTTGTATTAATTTCGACGGTCATAAGATTGAATCCACTAAGCCTGTCTGCACGTTAGTGGCCGATAATCGAAGAGATGCGGATCTGCCTACTTCTGATCTTCTTGAGAACCGTTGGCCCGGCGACACCAACTGCCCGGGAAAGCTATCAACACCCCATCAGCTAAACTCATGTGATGCCACTCCTGCTCCTCCTTCTCGCCGCCCTCGAAGTCCAAGTTAAACTCCCTGCCACCCAAGCCACCCAGCCCCTTGATGGCCGTCTCCTCATCCTCTTCTCCACCGACGACAAGGCCGAACCACGCAACCAGATCTCAGACTCCCCCAAGAGCCAAATCGTCTTCGGCTCAGACGTCGACTCTTTCCGTCCCAATTCCACCCACACCGTTTCGTCTGAAGCCTACGGCTACCCCATCCGCCGACTCTCAGACCTCAAGCCCGGCGAATACACCGTCCAGGCAGTCCTCGACAAATACGAAACCTTCAACCGCGCTGACGGCCACACCCTCAAACTCCCCACCGATCGTGGCGAAGGCCGCCAGTGGAACAAGGCCCCCGGCAATCTCTACTCCAAGCCCACCCAAATCACCATCCAGCCCAACACCCAGATCCAGCTCGAACTCAGCGAAACAATCCCCCCCATCCCCC
>CAZZGS010000287.1:4732-6022 GCA_964653845.1 uncultured Bryobacter sp. | reverse complement strand
GGCCATCACAATGTGGGGTTTGCCTTTGTTCGGAATGTATCTGAGCCAGCCGCCCATGGTGGCGGCGAAGATGCCGTCTTTGCTTGCACTGGGGATGGCGAAGCCGTCAGGGCTTGTATCGGCGATGCACTTAGGTGGCTGAGCCGGGTCGGCCCATTCGACGATGCAAGTGGTGAGAGGCCCGCGGCGGGTGCGGCTGGCACCAAGCCATTTGCCATTGCGCTGCGTGGAGGGCCATTCGTCGTAGATGGTTTTGCCGTTCAGCATTACTGGCTCGGCTTTGCCGAAGCCATCGTTTGTGGCGCGGTGACGGTAGAGGGTGTGCTCGAGAACTTGGGTTGGGAAGTACTGGACGCGCATGTTGAGGGTGTAGAGGTCGCCGTTGATGAGCCTCATGCCGTAGGCGAGGTCTCCACCGTCTTTGGGCCATACGAGAGTTGGGCCGAGCTTCAGGGTGGCGTTGCCTTGATTGAGGTAAAGCTGGAGAGTGCCTTTGCGTGGGCCAGCGCCGATACCACTGAGGAGATCGGGGTGGCCGTCGTGGTTCCAGTCGAGGGTCTGGTAGCTGGCGTAGTTGTCGTCGATCGGTTGGTTGTTGAGAGTGAGACGCTTTGCAGCGGCGTAGCGGGGCTTGGCATTGGTGCCGATGTTTTTGAAGAAGAAGATGCCCCACCAAGGTTCGCCAAAGGTGGTGGAGTAGATATTGCGCTGGAGGATGTCGATGCGGCCGTCTTCGTCCCAATCGATAGCGATAGGTTGGTCGTTTTTCATGCCAACGGTGAGTGGATCGAGGCCGTTGGGGCGGTTGTAGTGGAAGGCTTGTTGGGCTTCGAGGACGATTGTGAACAAGAGTGTCACGCAGCAGTAGCGCATGTCTGTTAGTCTGAGCCATATGACTCCACAAGAAGTCCTGGAATTCGCCAAGTTGAACGAAGTCCAGCAAGTTGATGTCCGCTTTGCGGATATTCCTGGTCTTTCGCACCACATCACCTATCCGGTGAAAGAGATTACGCTCGACAGTTTTGAGTCGGGTTTTGGCATCGATGGCTCATCGATTCGCGGGTGGGCGGCGATCAATGAGAGCGATATGCTTTTGATCCCCGATGCTGCTACAGCCTTTCTCGATCCGTTCACAGAGATCAAGACGCTGGTGATGAACGGGAACGTAATCGACCCGATCACGCGACAGCACTATGAGCGCGACCCGCGCTGGATCGCAATGAAGGCCGAGAATTATCTACAGACGACGGGGCTGGCCGACACCGTTTATTTTGGGGCTGAAGCTGAGTT
>CAZZGS010000287.1:0-4632 GCA_964653845.1 uncultured Bryobacter sp. | reverse complement strand
ACGGCCGGGCAGTGTGAGATCGACCAGCGCTACAACACGATGGTGAAGAGCGCCGATAACATGATGCTCTATAAGTACATTGTTCGCAATGTGGCTTACCGGTATGGCAAGACGGTGACGTTTATGCCGAAGCCGCTGTTTGGCGATAACGGGAGCGGGATGCATTGCCACCAGAGTTTGTGGCGTGACGGGAAGCCTCTTTTTGCCGGTGAGTTGTATGCGGGTTTGAGCCAGATGGCGCTTTGGTACATCGGTGGTTTGCTTAAGCACGCGCGGGCGTTGAGTGCGATTATTGCGCCGACGACGAACAGCTATAAGCGGCTGGTGCCTGGCTATGAAGCACCTGTGAATCTGGCTTATAGCCGAAGGAATCGTAGTGCGGCAGTGCGTATCCCGATGTATTCTTCGAGCCCGAAGTCGAAGCGGATCGAGTTCCGTCCGCCAGACCCGAGTGCGAATCCTTACCTTGCGTTTTCGGCGCTATTGATGGCTGGCTTGGACGGGATTCTAAACAAGGTGGACCCTGGTGATTCCCTCGATAAGGACATCTATGATTTGTCGCCTGAAGAGTTGAAGGCGGTGCCTTCGATGCCGACGTCGCTGGATGAGGCGCTGGATTGTCTCGAGTCGGATTATGAGTTTCTGTTGAAGGGTGATGTGTTTACGGCAGAGCTGATCGATACCTATATTTCGTACAAGCGTAAGAACGAGGCGGAAGCGATCCGGCTGCGGCCTCATCCTTACGAGTTTCACCTTTACTACGACATCTAAGGACGGGATCCCAGTAAAGGCCTGACGCAGCCCATCGCGCGGGAGGATGGGCTGCGGGCGGGCACAGCTCGGGCAGACGCTTGGAAGCCCGGGCGATTTGAAGATAAGTGACAGAGCAAATCCATCTGGAGGCGTGGATCGTCTGATGAGGGTGCAAAGCTGAGGCGCAATCGCGATTGAATCACAATTGGACCGTTGTCGTATAGAGATCTTCCGTCGTTGGATCCCTGTTGAGCATCGAATGGGTATATGAGGATTCTTCTCTATTCAGGAAAAGGCGGGACCGGCAAGACGTCTCTGTCGGCAGCTACTGGGCTGCGGCTCGCCCAGAGAGGGTACAGGACGCTGGTAATGAGCGTCGATCCGGCGCATTCGCTGGGAGACTCTTTCGGCCTTCCTGGAGATCTCTTTCATGGCAGCACTTCCGAGCCTCTCACCATGCGGCCAAACCTCGATATTTTCGAGGTCAACATCCAGAAAGAAGTGAAGCGCTACTGGGGCGAGGTTGCGCAATATATCACCAGCGTGCTGCGTACTACCGGGCTTAGCGGGGTAGAGGCCGAAGAGCTGGCGATCTTCCCTGGTATGGAGGAGATCAGCGCTCTGATGTATGTCAATCTTTACCGCAAAGAGAGCAAGTATGACGTGATCATCCTTGACTGCGCGCCTACAGCCGAGAGCATCCGATTTATCTCGATGCCGAAAACGCTCGACTGGTATATGCGTCATGTTTTTCCGATGCAGCGCAACCTGTTTAAGGCCGTTAGGCCGATTGCGAACCGGATTTCGCCTGTGGAACTGCCTTCAGATTCCTATTTCGGCAACATTCTCGATCTCTTTCGGCGCTTAGAGGGGGTGGATCAAGTACTGGAGGACCCGGCGGTGACTTCTGTGCGGCTCGTGACCAACCCCGAACAGATGGTGATGCGCGAGACTCAGCGGGCTTTTGTCTATTTCTCGCTGCACGGAATGACTGTCGATGACATCATCGTGAACCGCGTGATGCCACCCGGAGTGGGGAGCGATGCTTTCTTTGCTGGCTGGCGCGAATCGCAGCAACGTGTGCTGGGTGAAATTGAAACCTACTTTCAACCACTGAAGGTGCGTCAGGTGCCTCTGTTTACCGAAGAGGTGGTTGGGATGGAGCGGCTGGACAGGCTTGCGCAGGCAGCCTATGGGGTGGACGAGGATCCTTCACTCGCCTTGCGTACCGAGCGTTCCTATACCTTTGAGAAAACTGGCGAAGCACGATATGTGGTGAAGCTTCATATGCCTTTCGCGCAGAAGGGCGAGATCGGTCTCTTCAAGAAAAATGATGAGTTAGTGGTGGAGATTGGTTCGTTGCGCCGTCATATTGGATTGCCGGCAACCATGATTGGGCTTACGCCGAGACGAGCCCGGCTGGAAGATGGCTATTTGCTGGTGGAGCTCGAAGCCTCCAACTAGACTCAAGCGATAATCAAATTTAGGAGTAATTTATGTCCGAACCTGTTGCCGACAAAAGCTGCGGCCAATGCGTGTGTGGTGGTGCGGGGCCTGAACTGTCCCGGGTGGTGAAGCAAGCTCTCGATGTTCCGGATGGTGTCTCGCAACACTTTCGCAATGCACGGGTGGAAGTGTTGAAAGGACTCCGCGAGTTGCTGGACCACCGGATTGAGAAGCTGACGCGGCCGGACGAGTCACGCGGGACGCGAGTTTCTGTAGACTAAGCGGATCTTGCCTTCTCTATGGTTCGTAAGACGCTGTTTCGAGTTCATTTGTTGTTGGGGATTTTGTTGGGGCTTTATGCGGTTGTAATTGGGGCGACCGGATCGATTCTGGTTTACCGGGATGAACTGATAGAGATGGTGCGACCGGCATTGTTCCATCCCGTGCGGGAGATTCGAGTTAAGCCGGATGAGGCGTTGTCTGTAGTTCAGAAGGCGTATCCGGGTTGGAAGGTATTGAGTGTTACGGGGCCAGATCTCGCGACTGGTGCTTGGATGGCTTATCTGCTCGGTAAGGGTGAGGCAAAGCAGGTTTATGTCGATGCCGAAACTGGAGTGCTGCGAGGTGACTACGAGCGCAAAGAGGGTTGGCTCGGGTTTATTGAACAGCTTCATTTCAACCTGATGAGCGGCCGGACCGGTCAGCTGGTGAACGGATGGTGTTCGCTGTCGCTGGTATTGCTTGCTGTGACTGGATTGTTGTTGTGGCGGCCACGCTTGTCTCGGCCGAGCTGGAATGCACGGACCCTGCATGTGAATCTGGGGATGGTTTCGCTTGTCTTCATTGTGATCATGGGCTTTACCGGTGGTTACTTTACCTGGTTCCAGACCTATGTTGACGGTGTGAGGTGGTTTCTGCCGGCGCGGATTCAGGCGAAGCTGGCGGCGGTGGAAGTGACGGGGGAGCGGAGGAGTCTGGCTGAGTTAGCGGCTGCTGCGCAGGGGGCTGTGCCGGAGGCGAAGGTGTACAGGATCGCACTTCTATCTGGACCCGAAGAAGCATTTCGAATTTCGATGCGGCATGGCACACAGGGGGAGTTTCAACTGGTGAGCCATGTAGCGTTGAACCCATACACGCTGGAGGTGATGCGCGTTGAGAAGCTCAAAGACCGGGCCAGTGGCGACTGGCTGATTGGCAACTTCAGCGCAGTTCATTTTGGTGTGTGGGGTGGGCCTGCGGCGCGTCTGCTTTGGGCTGTGCTGGGGCTGAGCTTGCCGGCTCTGTTTATTACGAGTTTTTCGTTGTGGTGGCAGCGCCTGAGGCAAAGAGGCCTAGCGGGGCTTTGGAACTGAAGCCGGGGAAGACGCGTGTGAGATCGCGATTGCCGAGGTGGCCGGTGACCACTTCGCCCAGGACTTCGCGAAAGTCTGTAGTGACGGCAAGATCGCGGCCTTCGTAGAGCTGTTCGCGTTCAAGGCCAGGCCATTTGCCGTAGATCTTGCCGCCGGCCACTGAGCCGCCCATGGTAAACATCACATTGGCATGGCCGTGGTCTGTGCCGCGATTGCCGTTCTCGCGGGCGGTGCGTCCGAATTCGCTCATGGTGGTGAGGACGATGTCGTCCATGCGGGGGCCGAGATCCTGATAGAAGGCAGCGAGGCTGTCGCCAAATTCGCGCAAGAGGTTGGCGAGTGGGCCGATGAAGGGGGTGGCACCGACTTCGTTGACGTGATGATCCCAACCACCGAGGTCGGCGAAGGCGACTTCGAGGCCGGCGTTCGACTTGATCATCTGGGCGATTTGCTTGAGGCTGGAGCCGAGGCGGCCACTTGGATAAACAGCGCCATTGGCGGGCACGTATTCGACCTTGCGAAGGGCCTCGAGGAGGCGGATGGCCTCAAAGGTGTCCTTGCCGGTGCCTTTGAGCTGCGTGTCGACCGAGGCTGCGTAGCGAGACATGTAATCTTCGCCGGCCATCCTGTCGCGGACCTGAAAGTCTTTGACACTGTTGATCGCGACGGCGGGTTGAGTGCCACGCAGAGTGCGGGCCAGAACGGGACCAAGTGAGACGGCGCGGATCGGGGACTTGGTGTTGTCGTCTGCAAGCGTGCGGTTGAGCCAGCCGTCGCGGGTTGCCTTGAGGCCAGGGGTGCCGCTTTCCATGTAGTCTTGAGCGTCGAAGTGGCTACGGGTGGGGTTGGGGCTGCCGCAGGCTTCGATGATGGCAAGCTTCTTTTCGTTGAAGATGGGCAGCAGTGATTTGAGATTGGGGTTGAGGCCGAAGAAACCGTCGAGGTCGAGAGCTGCACCTTCGCTCGATCCGGGCTTGGGGATGGCGATGCCGGGGCGGCCTGTGTAGTAAGCTTTCTCGGCATGCGGGACGACAAACGCGCGACGCAAGTGGTGCGGGAAACCTGATCTTCCTGCGCGCTC
>CAZZGS010000286.1:0-6022 GCA_964653845.1 uncultured Bryobacter sp. | reverse complement strand
CCTGGAAGAAGAGCTCAAGTACATCCGGGTGAGCCTTCTCAACTTCGTCTAGCAGGACCACGGAATAGGGACGTCGTCGCACGGCTTCAGTAAGGACGCCGCCTTCGCCGTAGCCGACATATCCAGGAGGTGAACCCTTCAATGTCGATACGGTGTGAGCTTCCTGGAACTCGCTCATGTTGATGGCGATCATATTGTCTTCGCCACCATAAAGCATGTCGGCGATGGCAAGAGCTGTCTCTGTTTTACCAACGCCCGATGGGCCAACCAGCATGAAGACGCCAACCGGCTTGACCGGATCGTCCATGCCGGCTTTGTTGGTTCTAATGCGCTCAGAGATCGCATGCATGGCATGGTCCTGACCGATTACGCGTGCACACAGGTGCTTCTCGAGTTCAAGAACCGTTTGAATTTCATCCTTCAGCATTTTGCCAACTGGGATGCCAGTCCAGCCGGCGATCACTTCTCCCACTACCTGAGCGTCGACTGAAACACGCATCAACGGGCTCTCACCCTGCAGCTCTTCGAGTTCCCTGGTCTTGGCGTTAATCTTAGTGCGGAGATCTTCCTTGTCGAGGCCTTCTGTGTTGGCCATGATCTGATCGCGAATCTCGCGGATCTCGGTGACGATGGAGCCTTCCTTCTCCCACCGGTCCTTTAGCTGTTTGAGCTTGGCCTCGGCAACGACCTTCTTTTCAGCGATCTCACCAAGACGTTCCTTGTGGTCGGCACCGATTTCGAGCTCACGATTCAGAACACGAGTCTGCACCTCATAGTCGTCAATCTCACGCTGCACCGATTCAACGGGAGGAGGCACCGAGTTTTGTCCAAGAGCCAATCGTGCGCAGGCCGTATCGAGAACACTGACGGCTTTATCGGGTAACTGACGATCCGGCAAATAACGATGCGACAGTTTCACAGCCGCCGCGAGACCTTCGTCCAGAATCAACACATTGTGGTGCTTCTCGAGCATGGGGAGGATGCCACGCAGCATAAGCTGGCAATTGTATTCACTCGGCTCCTCCACCTTCACCAACTGAAAGCGGCGTGCGAGAGCGGGATCCTTCTCAAAGTACTTTTTGTATTCGGTCCAGGTAGTGGCAGCTAGCGTGCGAAGCTCACCGCGGGCGAGAGCGGGCTTGAGCAAGTTGGCCGCATCGTTCTGTCCCGCCTGGCCACCAGCGCCAATCATCGTGTGTGCTTCGTCGATGAACAGGATGATCGGTGTAGGCGACTTCTTGACTTCATCGATCAATCCCTTGAGACGATTCTCAAACTCGCCTTTGACGCTTGCGCCCGCCTGAAGCAGGGCAAGGTCGAGAGTGCGAAGCGTTACATTCTTGAGCGGCGGCGGTACGTCGCCAGCGACGATGCGGAGCGCGAGGCCCTCGACGATTGCCGTCTTGCCTACGCCAGCCTCACCCACCAGGATTGGATTGTTCTGGCGGCGGCGAGTCAGGATATCGACCACCTGCCGGATCTCAAAATCGCGGGCCAGCACCGAGTCGATCTTGCCGTTCTTTGCATTCTCGGTCAGGTTGATTGTATAGGCGTCGAGGTTCGGAGACTTTGAATTCGGGTTGACCCGAGGTGCTCCATCAGGGCCAGGTTGGCTCGCAGCGGCAGAGGGCTCTCCCTCGCCAAGGTCCTTCATTTCCGAGCTCTCGTAGGAAGACCCACAGATCGCGATGAAGTTGTCCTTCAGCGATTTCGGGTCAATCTTCTTGAACTCCTTTGACACATCGCCCATGAGCCTGACCAGCTCTTCGTTCTGCGTCAAGGCAATGATGCAGTAGCCGGTACGGACGTTGCCGGAATCAAAGTCAAGTGAAGCGGCAGACCAGGCTTCGCTCAGCATTTTGACAAGCGTGGGTGCAAGCACCGGACTACGCGCATTGCCGCTCTTGAGCTTATCGAGCGAGCCGGTAAGTTGAGCCGCAAGCTTCGATTTGTCGATGTCAAAAGCCTTGAGAATGGCTGGAAAGTCACCGCCTGAATTCTCAAGCAGCTTCATCAGAAAGTGTTCAATTTCGACATCATAGTGTGTGCGCTGCAGACAGAAGCCAGCTGCAGCCTGCATGGTATTCCGTGTGGTGTCGTTCAGCTTCCCGATCAGGGATTTCAAATTGACGCTCATCAAGTCCTCCGGTATCTAATTCAAAAGAAAAACTGTATCTGCAGGATCTTCCGTTCGTTGCTGGCCTGTGTTCATCCAGGTAAGCCACCCAAGCATTGGCGGAGAATCCGAGTCTACCCCAAGTTCACACTTCGGGACACTGCTTCGGTCGAGTATCAACTGCACTTCAAAGATCAGCTCGCCGTTGGAAAAAAACTTGGTTACCGCTTCCAGTGGTTTGTAAGCATTCCCGCCTGGTAGAAAGTCTCGATATTGTTCGATGTTTAGCGGGCCAACACAGATCTTCGCACGTGAGGCCCGATCCCAGACTGCATCCCCTACAACAACTCCGAATCCGAGTTGTTCAGCCTCGGTTGCCGGGTCTGCAAACTTGCAGATATCCTGATCTGACAACGTATACCAGGAACCACCGAACTCTTCAACTGAGATTGGCACGTCAAAGTAGTCGCCGAGAAACTGTTCGAGCGCCAACGCAGAGCGTGTCTGCATTGACAACAAACCTGAGTAGAAGACGAGTGATGTGTCACTGACAGCCTGACGATTGGCTAGCCCCGCCGTACCAAGGCCGATGAAGTCGAGCAGGTAGCCCGACATGCGATCCTGCCGCTCGCGCTCATAGCTCACCCAGAAGCGATACTTTTCCCAAGCCTGATAGAACAGCGATATCAGCCGATGATGGAAGATATCGAGAAAGGCGAGTGTAGTTGAATCTTTGTCGCGAATGCGGTCGAGAACAAAGTCGGAGTAGCTCAAGGGTAGAACCCCAGAGGCCCCAACCAGGCCCATAAAATTCACTCGCATTGTTGGTGGCTGCCAAGCCACTTTTTCCGAATTGAAATCTGGCCATTCGAGGCTGTGAATCTGAGACGGCGGAAACGAATATGCAGGGTTCACTCCGAATCGAACAACTTCAAGTTGTGGGGTTTTCGGAAAGACACCGGGAGGTGTCAAACCATGACCGAGACGGGAAAGTAGGCGTACCGCCTGAAAGAACTGGAAGCCGCCGGGCTTGCCGTCAAAAAGCTCGTCGAGCCAATTGCGACGGTGCGCCAGAGGGTACTCTTGGACATCCAGATGGACCGGTTCTAGACCAGAATTTTCTGTCCAGCGCGAGGTGGCCATTGTTTGAGCGGCTCCTTCCTTTGGATTGTCCGCACAGACAATTGCGTGAAACTGTTGAGGGATGCGTAGTTTGCGAGAAAGCGTTCAAGTACGGCTGCGAAAAGATAGACTCCGCCTCCAACGAACTGCTCTTCATCCAGTTCTATTTCGACCTCTGAGCCTCGCGCGAACGCGATTCCATCGTCTGAGACGAGTCGAGCAAATTTCCGCTTCGACTTCAGGCCAACAATACTGCTGATCATTCGTTCGCTTGCTGGAGAATTTGTAGTGTTGTAGAGGTTCAGGATTTGCTGGAGGGCCTCTTTTCCTTCTTCCACCAGCGAGAGGTAATTGAGCGAGAGGTGTGAAACCAGGCGCCAGTAGATGTTCTTCCCTATGGAAGGCCGAAGGGTGGACGTTGGTTTGCGAAGCGCTACTATCCGCTTCAAGGGCGCACTGAGATCGAGTTCAAAATCGCCTGCTTCATTTCCAAAGGGGAGCCTCGACGGGAGGTCTCGATTGGTGCAGAAGGTCTTGATTGTGATCGAGTCCACATCCGGGTGTTTCGGACGAAAAGCCAGATCGACAAGCGACAGGTACATATCGGTCCCGTCATCGTTCGCCCTGGGTGAGGCCCGGCGGGAAGCAATGTAAAAGTTCTGTTGCTTCTGGGAGAGCTGGGCATGTCGAATCGAGTAAAAGGGTTCGTGCTTGATGCTGGTCTGTTGATTGAGGTCTACCGATGTGACCTCGGCGATGGAATGAATTTCCAGGGCATTCATGCGACGCACATCAGGCACGATGGCGTATTCCGGTTTCTTCTGGTCCATTAGAATCGGCTCGCAGGTCTGCGGGAAAAGGTTGATGATCGGCGTGGCACAAGTGCGAAAAGTTGTCGCTGAAATGCCAGTCTCAAGTCTCAATCGCACGTCTTCGGAATCAATTCGAGACACGAGGAAGATTACTTCAAATTCGTTCTTGAAACCGTTCCGTAGTACTTCGGCCAGCCCACCCAATTCAAGGAAGAAAAACTTTTCGGGGAATGAGAAGAATTCCTGCAGCAATCGGTAGGCCAGGAAGGCCCTGCCAGGGTAGCTAAGTACTCCTTCTTCTTTCTCGAAGCCCATCGGCCGTATTGAATCCAGTGGGATTTCGATCGGTGCCTGACGCGGCTCCTGCGGATTACGGACCAGTATGCGCGTCACTTTGCTGCAAAGCACTTCATAGAGGGAATGGATGACCGAAGATTCTCCATGGAGATAGATCTGGAGCCTGTCGAGATCAAGCTGACCTAGTTCTACGTCCCCTGGAGCGCTGAATCTTACGGCTATGGAGTACTGTGCGTCTGGTGCCTTGATGGCTGGGCGGAGACGGTCTGGAGTTGCAAATTCCGCTGCCGTGGCGTTGACTGGATAGAGTGTCAGGTCATAGCAGGTGCGGAACTTGCAGGGTACGCCTTGCACTGCTTTGGAATACAAGATGGAACCCTGCGGAATCAGTAGTCCTTTGTCGAGCTTGCCCTTGGTCGGGTCCAATTCAAACTCCACGATCGACATCGAAGGAATTGGCTGAATGAAGTGCGGATAGACAATACCGAGTATGGCTTCAGTCAGTTCAGGGAATTCATCGTCGATTTTTAGATGAACCCGAGCTGCAAGAAAAGCAAAGCCTTCGAGAAGGCGTTCTACGTGCGGATCTTCACACTTGTCTCCTTCAAGAACAAGGCGAGAAGCGATTTTCGGATAACGCTCAGCAAAGTTCGCCGCCAATTGGCGGATGTAGGTTAGCTCGCGTTCGTAATAGAGAAGGAGGTCGTCGCGCATGTCAGCCTAAATTCGTCCCTCTGCTTTTACGCGGTAAGTTTGATTCACTCCGTCAAGGCTGGTGTCGAAAGAGACTTGTTCTGGCGCAGGGTCCATCAACAAGAGCCCCTCAATTCGAAAGTCGAGTCGTTGGATTGATTTCGCCGAGGCATCGAGCATAGGGATGACGCGAACATCCTTCATGCGTGGTTCGAAGATTTCTATCGCCCTCTCAATGGAGGCCAAAAGTTTGTTTTGTTCGATGTGACTCGATAGTTGGATCGAAGATATGTCAGGCAATCCAAATACATAAGCAGACTTATTGAGTTCGACCAGCGCAGCATCAGGGGGGACGGCAATGCTGCGTGAATTCAACAGCCATTCGATATCACGCCGAACAGCGGCTCTTAGCCTCCTCACGGATTCCGATCGGGTGGGAGAAGCCTCAGCATTGTTCTTCGGATCGGTGTCGATCAGGCGATCCAGCACCGAAAGAGTAGCAAGGACGTCGAGTTGAAATGCCACTTAGCGCATCACCTTGGCCTAGGATCTCAAAGAGAGAGCTCGGACTGGGTCTAACCGGCAAATTTGTTGAAAGACCAGCGAGCGCTCTGTTGAATCGTCAACTGTTTGTTCGTGATAGAGGTAAAGGTCTACCAGTGCCTGCACAACGACGGATCTATCTTCCCATTCCGGGATTTTGAACTCAACCAGTTTTGCTTTGACGTCTTCGAGGAATGGTTGTGCAATGTCCTTCGCGTTTGCCTGGACACAGATTTCCGCCACTTGCAATCTCCTGAGGAATTTACCACGGGCTGAAGGCTGATTCTCTACCTCATTGCGCATGATTTCAAGTGCCTTAGCCTTGTCGCCTCGACGCAGTGACTCAATTGCGATACGGAAGGGGTCTGCCATTCTCTTGCGCCAGGGGAGGGAACTGGTTCGGGCTGGAGGAGTGGGTATTGCGGCCGCAGGATCTGAT
>CAZZGS010000285.1:433-6038 GCA_964653845.1 uncultured Bryobacter sp. | reverse complement strand
TCGTTAAACCACTTCATCGTCACGAGGTCACCAAACCACATATGCGCCGTCTCATGAGAGATCACACTAGCCCGGCCCAGCCTCTGCGCCTGCGTAGCCGACTCTTCCAGAAACACGCCCGAAGAGTTGTAACTGATAGCTCCGGCATGTTCCATCCCGCCGAACTGAAAGGAGGGCAGCGCCATGAAGTCGAGCTTGCCAAAAGGGTAGGGGACTCCGGTGTAGTCTTCCATCCAAGTGACCGCCCGCGCATGCAGATCAAAGATCGCCTCGCGATTCCGCTCTACCTTCTTCGCATCCGTTTCCCGGTGGAACATCCGGTACTTACGTCCAGCAATCTCAGCCGTCTCCACCTGAAACTTGCCAGCACCAAAGAACAGAAGATAAGTCGAGAGCGGCTGCGTCTCGACACCCAGATCCGCATTCGACAAGGTCTGCCAACCCTCCGGCACCGACATCTTCACAGTGAAGCGAGCCTTCAGATCCGGCTGGTCAAAACAAGGAATCGCGAGGTGCGCCCGTGCCGGCACAAACAGGGAATAGAAGAAGTCAGGGTTTCGATTCAGCGACGCATCGCCCAGTCGAAACTCAATCTCGATCTCGCGTGTCCCGGCCGGGAAGACCAGATGTCCATTCACGGCCTTAAATTCGGCGCTGGCCCGCACCACATTCGCCGCCCCAGGCGCAAAATCAAGCACCACCGGGGTGCTGCGGTCTCTGAGTTCATACTGCAGACGGGCTTTGCCAATCAACGGCTCGGTCTTGGCGACTGGGACCATAAGATCCAGCGAGTAGCGCAAATTAGCAATTTGATCGGCTCGTTGCAGGGCCAGACTCTCGCTGATTCCGGCCTCCGGGTCAATTCCGAGCGTCATAATGGCCACAACCACTGCAGATTCCCACATGCCTCAAGGTATCAAACGAGCCCCTTAGGACTAAAGTCATATCCCGATTCGGTCGATATCTCCCTTAGCGCTGGAGCGTCTATTGACTACTGAAATCCCACATCCCGCCTCCACTCAACAGACTCCAGCGCTATTGCGACCGTCGCTATCCGATCTCTTTTTCCTGGTGCTTCTGGTTTGGCTTTTTGCCGTGAGCCCGGTGGGTTGGTCCAGGACACTTCTTGACGCGGACACGTGGTTTCACACGCGCATCGGTGAAATCATCCTGACTACCGGGAGTGTCCCGCATCAGGACCCGTTTTCGTTTTCCAAGGTAGGACAACCCTGGTATGCCTTTGAATGGCTTTCTGAAGTAATTCTGGCTAGCGTCTATCGACTTTCAGGATTGAAGGGGATTTCGGCTCTGGCTGCGGTGTTGATCACCCTCTATCTAACCGTGCTGCTGAAGTTCTCGATTGTCAAGGGTGCCAATGGCATGATTGCGCTTGTGACAACGCTGGTTGCGGCAACAGCCAGCTCGATTCACTTTCATGCCCGGCCACACCTGTTCACGCTGCTCTTTTTGAGCGTGGCCCTCTGGATTCTGGACCGAAATCGGCACTCGACTAGCCGTTATGCTGTCTGGGTGCTGGTTCCTTTGGCTGCGCTTTGGGCGAACCTTCACGGCGGTTTTTTCATATTCCTGGTCTTGCTTGGTGTTCGAGTTGTGGGTTGCACGGTGGAGGCGATTTGTTATGTCGAGTTGCGGTCTGCGAGGCGGAGCGAGGCGATACAACTGACGCTGCTTGGGCTTGCTGTTGCGGCGGCAACTCTAGTGAATCCCTATGGATACCACCTTCACGCGCACATCATTGAATTCTTGACGTCTCCGTGGACGAATGCGAATGTGACAGAATTTCAGTCTCCCCGCTTTGCCTCAGAGGAAATGTTGAACTGCATGCTGATGCTGTTTGCGGGGCTGGCGGTGATTTCGTCTCTGGTACGAAAGAGGAATTTGGCTGACTCGTTGATGATCCTTTTTCTTGGCTACTGTTCGCTCACCTCAGTGCGCCACATGACGATTTTCATGTTGGCTGTCGCGCCAATCCTTGCTGTCGAGCTGAGTCTGGGCTGGGACGCCATTGCGGCTGGACGCAGGAAGTCATCCATAGTTACGATCCTGCATGATGTCACCAGGCAACTGACGCCAATGATGGCAGGAACGAGCCTCTTTATCCCCGCCGTCGTAGTGGTCCTACTCTTCATGCCTGGCCTGAATTGGCCAACTGAAATTCCTGAAACTATGGTGCCGGTGAAGTTCATTGAGAAGCATGCGGACCGGATCGCGACCAGCCGTGTCTTTGCTGCAGACCAGATTGCTGACTATCTGATCTTTCGCAATTACCCGAGGCAGAAGGTGTATTTCGATAGCCGTCACAACTACTATGGCCCTGCACTGGGGGATGAGTATCTGGCGATCCGCAGCGGGCTGAAGCCGTGGCGCGAGCTGCTGGACAAAAATCGATTCGACCTTGTGCTTGTGCCGGAAGATGGCCCCTTGAGTTCGTTATTGAATGTGAACAGTGGCTGGCATTTGCTGGATCAGAGCGAAAAGTACATGCTCTTTGAAAGAATTGGAGCATTGTGATGCAGGTTCGGCGATCGGCCCATTTACTTGAGGCCCGGCCTCACCCGAGACTGCTCTCCATTGTTGTCACTGTATATAACGAAGAAGAAGCCTTGCCGTTTTTGCGGCAGCGGCTTGGGGCGTTTCTCAATACCCTGCCATGTCTTGCGGAAGTGATTCTGGTGAATGACGGGAGCTCTGATCAGTCTTTGGGTGTACTGGTGGATTGGGCTCAACAGGATTCGCGGGTGCGTGTGCTGAACCTGGCTCGTAATTTTGGTCATCAGGCGGCGGCGACCGCAGGTCTCGACCAGGCTAATGGCGGGGCGATCGTATTGATCGATGCGGATCTGCAAGATCCACCGGAGGTGATCGCGCAGATGCTCGATGAGTATTGCAAGGGCTACGACGTGGTGTACGGGCAACGCGTCTCCAGGGCTGGTGAGACGGCTTTTAAGCGTGCTACTGCGTGGGGCTTTTACCGAATCATGCGGACGCTCATTCATCCCGACCTTCCGGCTGATGTAGGAGATTTCCGGCTAGTGTCGCGGAAATGCCTGAATGCACTATTGTCTATGCGAGAGACACATCGCTTTCTGAGGGGGATGGTGGCCTGGGTTGGTTTTCCGCAAGCCTTTGTCCCTTATGCGCGGGATTCGCGGGTGGCTGGTACGACCAAGTATCCATTGCGCAAAATGCTGCAGTTTGCCTGGACGGCAGCGGTTTCGTTCTCGCCTACGCCACTCAGACTTAGCTTTGCTCTTGGAGTGCTGATTGCCGGAGTTGGTGTTCTCGAAGCTATTAACGCAATCGCCAGGATCATGCTCGGACTTTTTGTTGTGCCCGGCTGGACTTCGTTGCTGGTGGTGAATTGTCTGGTGGGTGGCTCAATTCTAATTAGCATCGGTGTACTTGGAGAATATGTCGGGAGAATCTTTGAAGCCTCGAAGGATCGCCCGCTCTATGTGATTGCTTCACAAATCTCGAAGTCGCAACCGGAAGCTGACTCTATGCAAATGGCAGCGCTGAGCGAGGCTTGCCGGGCTGAACCGGAGATCAGCCTGCAATCGAAAGGCATTCTTTAGAGGGCTTGCGACGGGTCTGCGCCGATGGTGCCGGTGAGTTCGTCAACATAAGCGGGTGAGTTGACGCGGGCCTGCTGGGCAGGTCGATTCCGGTGCCGCCTTCGGTAGAGAAAGCGTTGAGTGCAGCGATGTGGCGGGGCCAGAGGGCTTGGTCGACGCGCTGCTTGGCCTCAAGGCGAGCTCGGTACGAGTCGCTGGCTAGAAGAGAATCCCTGGTGAAGAGGTTGCGGAATGCCGGGTCGTCGATCCCGGCCCCATTGTAATGGCCGTGGGCCATGATGTTTAGGAGTGCTTTCAGGGGCGGGCAGGCAAATTCGACACTGCCGTCATCGAAGTAGTTCTGCGCTACGCGGCGATGGGTTTCGACAATAGCGTCGATGCCTTCGGCGAACACGGAAGGGTCCTGCAGTTCCGGACGGAGGAGTTCTTCGGGGAAAACGGCTCAGGGAACCTCAAACATACGGCCTAGGAAGCGTTCCACAAATAGTGGCGTGATGCGGTTGCCCAGGCGGCTGGCGAGAACCTTGCGACCGTTGACCTCGGAGTCATCGACCTTTTCGAGACGGCTGTGGCTTGGCAGAAAGCCGGGTTCTCTTTCTGCGACTCGCATGCGATATCAGATTTCCGGGACTAGCAGGCGTGAGGATGAAGGAGACCAAGGCGTTGTTGCAATCGACTACGGGGGCGAGGGCGCCTTCGCTGCCGAAGCCAGTAGTGGAAGGTGATTTACCGGTGAGGCTGGAGATGAACTCCATGAAAAGCTCTGGGAGTTCCTGGTAGTGAATGGGGCCGTAGACGGCGAGAGCCGGGAGATTGATTGAGGGGTCAGGGGGATTGTTGCGGCGGCCGGCAAGGACGGCATTGACGGGGAACTGGACGGGGCTGCCTGAGGGGATTTCGCGTTCGAGACGCGCGACGATTTCGGCTATGTAGGACTCGCGCGGGGCAGCGACATCGGGACGGCGTTGGAGGCAACGCGGGTTCAGCGTGGGCTTGCCGTTGACCAGGCGTGGATTGGCGGAGGAGACAACATAGGCCTCGCCGGTTGCATTGGCGGCGAAGTCTTCGAGAAGTTGCTTCATGGGAGGACTAATGCAGTCCATCTCGGTGATGTGGTCGACCATGGCCGTAACCTTGGCTGGAGTGAGAGGTTCCTAGCTGGAGATGAAGGTATTGGGGCTGGCCATGTCGGATTCGGTTTGTTAGTCGCTGCCGCGGTGGATGGCTTCATCGGGGCGTTGGAAGGAGAGCGTTTCGCGTTTGTTAGGCGCTTGACGTTGAGGTTGGTGTTCTCCGGGTCGAGGCGATAGAGTTGTTCACGGGGAAGGACGGCTGAGGCGGTGATGTCGTCTTCGACCTGGACCTTCATGGAGGGATAGAAATCGGGTCGCAGTTTGAAGATGCGCCAACTGTTATCGGGTTCGAAGCCGACGCGGAGATAGTTACTGACGAGCGGTTCCTGTTCGAATTTCAACTCGTGGCCGAGGTAGCCGTTGACGTGATCGACAGTGAAGTGTTCGGCCCAATTGTCACCCCACTCGGAGCGGTAGTAACGCTTGACGGTGAAGACGAGGTGGCGGGCGGTTTGTTTGAGGCCACGGAGCCAGTTGTTGGAGAAGTCGTTGTAGTCGGTGGATGGGGTGAGGAGTTGGATGACAGAGCCGAGGGAACGCTCTGTGCTGAGGATGGGGCGGCAGCTGCGATAGATCGTGGAGAAATCCATTTTAAGGATTTCAGCAACCTGAGCCATATCGGCGGGGAAGTCGCGGACGAAGACAGGACTGCGGAGTATCGCGATTGAGATAGATTTGGAGATTTCGGATTTGCCACCGCCATAGACGGTGCAGAGTTTGTGGCAGAGAGTGCCTTTGGGGCGCACGCCGATCAGACGCCAATTGCGGCCGGAGAACTGCTTTTCCATCTGGACACGGAAGCCCGAGGGGAGGATGTAGGCGTTGCCGGGGCGGAGGTTCAAGCTCTGTTCCACGCCGTTCCGATCCCAGGTGACG
>CAZZGS010000285.1:0-423 GCA_964653845.1 uncultured Bryobacter sp. | reverse complement strand
CGGTGCGGAGGCGGAAGATGGAGTTCTCAGGAAGATAAAAGACGGTCGGGTAGCGACGGTCGATCGCCGAGGAGGGAGAGTGCCAGCTCCAGGGAAACTTTTCTGAGGATGTAGGTGGCGAAGGCGATGGGGCCGTAGTGGTCGCGGCAACAGATCTTGAAGGCGCTGCCACCGTTGTAGAGTTCGTCTTCGGTCTCCCACGACATGCCGTCGCGGATTTGGCATGGAGTGGCTTGGGAGGCGTGGGGGAGCCTGAGGTCTTTCTTCTTCAAGCCGACGAGGTGGGGGGCGAGGATGACGCAGCCGATATGGCCGGCGTCATTTTCTGGGAGTTGGGGGTCTCCGCCGTTGCCGAATATGGATTCGACAAAATCGAGATTGCTGACCAGGCTGCCGGGGGCGAAAAAGCGAGTCTCCATAGCC
>CAZZGS010000284.1:0-6047 GCA_964653845.1 uncultured Bryobacter sp. | reverse complement strand
AATTTGCCGGACCCTGCGCGATTTTGAGCTAACACCCGAGTTTGATGATTTACAGGCGCAGCTCGTAAAGCTGTCCGAACGAGGAGAGAGTCATTCTAAAAGATAGCGAGCATGGCGTTCCGGGAGAACGTCCCAACGCAATCGTAGACGCTGTTCGGAAGGTTTCCATGCTGATCAGTCATCGGTAGAGCCCGATCAACGGCGCAGGGACTGGAAGACAACGCTATTCGAACGGGATGTCCACTTCGGTAAAGGTGCCGTCACGAGCAGCGTCCACGGCGACGGCAATTTCGGGGATCTGTAGACGGACGAGCCTCCACCTGAGTTGGCTCAAAACCACGATCGCAATCTTGCGCCCGACCAAGTTCTGTTGATAGCGGATATTCTTGTCGGCGGTCAGAAACAGTTCGAACCCTGATTGTTCTGCGGCTTGGAGGAGGTCGCCGTTTTTCAGGGTGGCCCACCCGCGCTCTCTTGCTTCGACTACGTTGTGGCCAACCAGCGCGCGGACTAACCCGCGAGGCGCATTGTTATCCAGTAGAATCAGCACACTTAAAAGCTGGGGTCTTTGTCCAGGCTGTGGGCGGCGAAGTCGAGCACCGCCCGGATTTCCTCACGGGAAACCGGGTACTGCTCGATGATTTCATCAATCGTCATGCCGTCCTCGAGATTCTCGAAGACCACCTTCACGGGGGTACGCGAATTGCGGAATGTCCATGCGCCGCTCACCCGGCCGGGGATGCTCTCTACTGCTGGACACTGCGACCAATCTAGTTGTGCCATACGAACTCTCTACTAGGGTACACGAACGCGCGATTTTCGATAGCCCCCACAAATCGACATAGGGGGCAAGAGATTGGTGCCAGGTCGGTCTCTGTAACAAAACGGGCCGTTAAGGTCACTGTCGCGGACCGGCGCTGCGCCAAATAATTCTGCAAGTGAAACTTTAATCAGAGAATGATTATCGCTCACCGGGGCACCTTGGCGAGATACCACTGCATCTCCACCAACCCCGAAGTCTCATCTGGAACCGAGGTCCGTGTAGCGTGGTTAAATGCTCGTGCCAGTAGCTTCAACGAAAGCAGATTGTCCTCTTCACGCACCTCTCGCAATCGAATCAACTCAAGCTCGGGCCCGACTTCTTTCCAAGTCTGCGCCCAACGCCGCATTTCTTCGCTTACACTCACAACCCAAGTATCGCCTACCCCGCCAAATCCAACGCGATCGGCAACTCCACCTGCGCCTTCGGCCCCGGAAACAAAAACTGCAGCATATGCGGTGCCCGCGCAGCCCAGGCCTTCTCATCATGCGCTCCCTGAGGATCCTCGTAATAAAACAAACTAACTCCAGGCTTCCACCCCTTCCTCACCAATACATCGCGCAACAACCGGACATCCCGTAGCGTCGCGCGCGGATTCGATCCCTCATGGCAACCCACATCCAACCACACCTTTGCACGGTGCTTGTGCGTGACCGACACAATCTTGCGCAAGATCATGCGGTAATCCCACCACACCGACGGCGACATCACCGCCAGCTTCCCAAAATGCTCTGGATACCGAATCCCCAAATACATCGTCACGAGGCCCCCCAGCGAACTTCCTCCCAAGCCCGTATTATTCGCGCCAGGCAGAACCCTGTACTGGTGCTCAATAAACGGTAAGACTTCCTCAACCAGCATCCGGCCGTAAAGTGCCGCCTGCCCACCGTAGTTGTTCTGCGGGTTGCGGCTCGGCGTAAATTCGTCTATTCGCCGGTCTCCCCCATGAGGAATTCCCACCAAAATTATCGGCTGCAGGCGTTCGGCCTGAATCAGCGCCCCGGCCGATTCTCCAATTTCCCAATAGTTGCCCGGCACAAATGCCGTATGCGCCTCAAAGACGTTCTGCGCGTCATGAAAATACATCACCGGATAGTGCTGCTGCGGGTGTTCATCATAACCCGGCGGCAGATATACGACGAGTTCACGATGCCCCGCAAGGATGCGAGAGGCAAAGTCTGCCCTTTTGTGAAGTTTGCCTTGAAGACTCTCGCTCACGATGATTTCTCTATCTTCTCATCGAATCGAAATCCCATTTGTCCCACACAATCGCATAAAATTGGGACGCTTGATCCGAACCTTTCTGCTTCCTGTGCGTACTTCAATATCGTAAGGAGTCAATTGATATGGCAAGTATGGTTCTAGAGGCACCCCTTTTGGAAGAAACCAGTCACGAAGTAACCCAACTTTTGCAAAGCTGGTCCCACGGCAACCGTGAGGCTCTGGCCGATCTGCTCCCGCTGGTTTACGACGAACTGCGCCGCCTCGCCTCCAGCTACATGCGTTTTGAGGCCCCCGGGCACACCCTTCAGGCCACCGCACTGGTCCATGAAGCCTACATGAAGCTCATCAACCAACGTGATGTCAGTTGGAAGAGCCGCGCCCACTTCTTCGGAATCGCGGCCCAGATGATTCGCCGTATCCTCGTTGACCATATCCGGGCAACTCGCGCCCAAAAGCGCGGCTCTGGCTTCGCTGACCTTTCTCTCGATGAAGCCCTCGGCGTGGGCGAAAAGAAAAACTGGGAAATCATCGCTCTCGACGACGCCCTCAAGACTCTGGCCAAGGTCGACCCACAACAGGCGCGCATCGTCGAACTCCGTTTCTTCGCCGGTCTTTCGATCGAAGAAACCGCAACTATCGTTGGCATTTCTCCCGCAACCGTCAAGCGCGACTGGGTCACCGCCAAGGCCTGGCTCTTCCGCGAGTTGTCTCGCACCAAGCCCGGTGAGAACATAGGAATGTGATTGATCGCTGGCAACAGGTCAAAGAAATCCTGCACGCGGCCTCCGAACTCCCGCAGGCTGAGCGCAGAAGCTTTGTCCTCAAAGCCAGCGGTGGCGATCAAGAACTGATCGCAGAAGTAGAAAGTCTGCTTGCGAGCTTCGATGACTCAGCTGATTTCCTCGAAGACGTACCCGTCCAATTGGGCGGCATGGGCGACGCCCTCCAAGGCCGAAACGTTGGCCAATACCGCATCGAAAGCCTGATCGCCAAGGGCGGCATGGGCAGTGTTTATCTCGCTCAAAAAGAGATGGATGGCGTCCCCATGAAGGTTGCCCTCAAGGTCATCCGTTTTGCCGCAAGCCATACGTACCTTGCCCGTCGCTTTCGCATGGAGCGACAGATCCTCGCCCGTCTCACCCACGAAAACATCTTGAGGCTCCTGGATGGAGGCGTTACCTCCGAAGGCCTCCCCTACATCGTCACGGAGTATCTCGATGCGCAAAACCTCGAGCAATGGCTCGAGACGCAGCCCACCCTCTCCATGCGTCTTAAGGTCTTCCAGGGCATCTGCGACGGCGTCGCCTACGCCCATCGCAATCTCGTCGTTCATGGCGACATCAAGCCCAGCAACATCCTGATCACCCGCGACGGCACGCCCAAACTCGTCGACTTTGGCATCGCCCGCCTGCTCTCCAAAAAAGAAGACAGCGATCCTGAAGGCGGCCAACTCACCATCACGATGACGCCTGCTCTCACTCCCTGGTGGGCCAGGCCCGAACAATTGCGCGGCGAACCGCTCACCATTGAGAGCGACTGCTATGAACTCGGCCGCATTCTCTTCTTCCTCCTCACCGACCAGAAACCCTTCGACTTTGCCGGCCTCGGTTCACAACAGATTCTCGAAATACTGAAGCGCGAACTGCCGCCCAAGCCCAGCACGATTACCGGTGACGCACGCCTTGCCGGCGACCTCGACAACATCACCCTAAAGGCACTTGAGTACGAGCTTGGTCGCCGCTACCGCAGCGTGGACGCTCTCGCCGACGATATCGGGCGGCATCTCGCCATGCGGCCCGTCTCGGCGCGCCGTCAAACGAGAAGCTATCGTCTACAGAAATTCGTGTTGCGCAATAAAGGCCTGGTCAGCATAGTCAGTGCTGCCAGTATCGCCCTGATTCTTGCCATCGGCGCCGCGCTCTACCAGGCGCGCCAGGCTCGCCAGAGCTACGACAGCTCCCGGCAGCGTTTTGAACAGCTTCGAACTCTCGCCAACTCACTCATCTTCGAAACCGACGAAGCCCTTGTGGGACTGCAAGGAGCCACCAAAGTTCGTATGCGGCTGGTGCGAAGTTCGCTCGGATATCTCGACGAGCTATCGAAGCAGGATACGACGGACCCGCAACTCAAAGAAGACCTCGCCGCCGCCTACGAGAAGATTGGAGAGATCCAGGGCGGCAATGGCTTCCTCAATTTCGGACAAACCAAAGAAGCTCTGGCCAGTTTCCGCAAGAGCGAAGCCCTGCGCGAAGCAATTCGCAAAAACGCTAAAAAGGCCCCAGACTTTCTTTTGGCCAGCAACAATCTGGCCCGAATTTATGCCCGCATCAGCGGAGCCCTTCGTGATGTCGGTGATATTGAGGGCGGCCTTTCCTACGAGCGAAAAGCTCTCGGCATAAGGCAAGCTCTCTTTGAGGGTGATCCCGACAATCTCACCTTCAAGCGCGCCCTCGCCTCCAGCCTCACCACTCTCAGTGGCAGTCTTTCCCAGATGGGCGACTACCCTGGCGTTATGGAGACTCGGCGCGAAGCCCTCAAGATGCACGAGGAAATTGTCGCAAGCAACCCGAAAGAAGCCTCCGATCTTCGCGGCCTCGCCCTCGCGCTGGCCCGCATGGGTTCAATCGCAATGCACGAGAATCTACTCAAGGAAAGCCGGGAGCATTACAAGCGAGCCCTCGATATCGATCTTGGAATCCTCGATCGCAACCCCACTCACGTGCCTTACATCCTCAGTTCGGGATGGTCGCACAACAACTACGGGGTAATTCTGGTTAGATTCGGACGGGCTGCCGAAGCGCTCGATCACTTTACAGAAGCCCGAAAGCTCTATGAAGCCGTTTCCTTTGCCGACGACCGGGACGTCCGAAGTAAATCACTTCTTGAAACCTGCCGTATTCGGACAGCGCAGGCCCTGCTGATTCTTAGCCGAAACAACGATGCTCTGGGCTTTGTTCAGACCGCCCTGAGTGGTCGCGAAAAGCTCGCTGCACTCAATCCCGCCAGCGCCGGAGTTCAAGGTGAAGTAGCTGAAGCCCATGCCGCCCTCGGCAATGTCTATGCTGCGTTGCGACAACCAGCCAAAGCCAGAAACGAATATCAAACAGCTCAACAGATGCTTCAAAAGCTTATCCAGTCCAATCGCGGTCATGCCGCAATGAAAGAAGATCTCCAGGCTATCGAAAAAGATCTCAAGGCGCTGGGTGCGCCAATCCGGCCGGGATCCTTGCCGCGTTCCAGTTCGAACTAGCCCAGTCCCAAAGCATCTGCTGACTCAAGCCATCTGGCGGTTCTTGTCCCAGAAAACGCAAGGCTTGATCCAGCAGCCCTTTGGCCTCCACGCCATCAAGCGCTGGTGCCAGTGTTTGCTTCGAAAGCTTCTCTCCATCAGGGCCAGTCGCTACCGGAATATGCATGTAGCTCAGTTGCCGGTATCCAAGTAACTGCTGCAAATAGATTTGCCGTGGCGTTGAATCGAGCAGGTCTGCTCCTCGCACTACGTGTGTCACGCCTTGCGCTTCATCATCCACTACAACGGCCAACTGGTAGGAGAAAATTCTTGAACTGGGCCGAAGCAACACGAAGTCCCCCAGATCGTGTTCAAGATTCGATTCCTGCACTCCCTGCAATGAATCCTGAAACCGCACAAGTTCATCCCTGACTCGCAACCGCAAAGCGCGAACGGGTTTTCCAGCCTCTATCCCATTGCGGCATGTGCCGGGGTATCGCCCTTCAGCACTCTCGCTGATTTCTTTTCGGCTACAGGAGCACGCGAAAACGTGGGCCCCCAATCGATCCAGCTCTCTCTGGTAGAGCGCCGTCCTCCGGCTCTGGTATTCCACTTCTCCATCCCAACGGAAACCCATTTCCACCAGCACTTGAAGAATCGCCTCAGCCGCCTCAGCACTGCAGCGCGGGGTATCGGTGTCTTCCATCCGCACCAGCCACTGGCCGTCATGCCGGCGTGCCTCGAGACAGCTGGCTAATGCAGCGACAAGAGAAC
>CAZZGS010000283.1:0-6056 GCA_964653845.1 uncultured Bryobacter sp. | reverse complement strand
CTCAGCCGAGCATGGCAGGTGGGTCGGAAGGCGGTCGTGTGTGCATAATTCAGGTGTTAAGGAAGTACTGTACGGTCTTGCGTTTACATTCACGGGCCCTGCAGAAAATACGCTGATGTTGAACAGCCAGCGGGGTCAAGAAGTTAGCGTGACCCAAGACAAGAAAAATGATCCCATTATTGTAGCGTTCGGAAATGTTTTAGGCGTAGACATTGGCTGGAATAGTGGAGCTTTGAATACTGCCGCGAACGGATTTATTGTTTGCACCCTTTGCCAAAACTTGGGCCCGGCTAATGCCGGCAACAACCATGGAATTATCGGGCCAGGCGGCACTCCTACCGCTTATTCCAATTCAAATAGCTCTGTCACTGGAAACTTACACAACCCCTACATAAATCAGATCGGTACCTTTATATTTTCATTACCTAGCGGTGGTAATTTTTCAAACCTGATTGTGACGGGTGTTACCGCTTACTTCAACACATCCAACGGGATGTTCAGAGACGGTGCATGCACCGGGGGGTGTGGCATCCCGGTGAGCGAAACGGGCGTGCCTGAGCCTTCGACCTACGGCCTGCTCGCGAGCGGCTTGATCGGTATGGGCTTCGCGATGCGCCGCCGCAACAAGCAGTAAGCGCCACTCCAAGCCCGAAATCGACAACAAATTGGCCATGCCTTCGGGCATGGCCTTTTCGCTTTTTTGCATCCTTTCCAACCCGGATTTCTGACAAATAAAAAGGAGAAGGCCTTCTGATCGCCGGCAAGAAGGCCCAGCAGGAAGATCTGGCGAGCAAGAGCACGCTGAACCGGCTGGACCTCTTGATTTCAACCTGTCGCTAACCGATTTACGCCTAGCGATTTACAAGCACTGTATTGGAAACTGTGGAGTTCCCAGCTCCGTCCAAAGCCTGTCCTTGCAGCGCATAGGTTACCCTGCTCAAATTCTTCGCGTTCCACCGAATGGAGAAAGGCGCCGAGGTCGACGACCCCACCACCGAACCATTGACCATTAGATTTACGCGCGTCACCGCCACATTATCCGTGGCGAGGAACTCCACGGAGGTGTTGCCGCTCACCATGGTATTCGCTGCCGGGGAAGTGATTGAGATTTGCGGCGCGGTGGTGTCCAATAACGGCGAAGGCGGTGGGGGAGGTGTTGGTGTAGGCGCGCTGCCGCCGGGCGGATTGAACGCCAAACTCAAAGCCTTAGCCGCGTTCACCCGCCCATAACCGTAAATCGTGTCCAGCCCGGCCGTTCCCAGGTCGTCTGCGGTTGCTTGCAGGATGGCCACGACTTGGCTCGGCGTCAGATTCGGATTCGTCGACAGCAATAGGGCAGCCACCCCGGCCACGATCGGAGAGGAGAACGATGTACCGCAAGCTCCTCCATACGTGTTGCCATTGAATGTCGTCGTAACGCAGCCCGGCGCCGATATAGTCACGCGATTCCCGGTGGTCGACCAGCTATAGATCGCATCGTTCGGGTCGGTGGCGCTGACAGTGATGATGTAAGGCGATGGCGCAAGTGTGCTCGCGGTTCCGGAGTTGCCAGCCGAACTCGCCACGACCCCACCCTTGCCTTGAAAGTATTGCGCCGCTGCGGCCACAGTCGAGCTGCCTGTCACGTCGAAGCTCATGTTGGCCACCCTGGCGCCGTTGTTGGCCGCCCAATTCAGCCCCGACGCCAAGGCAGAGTAGGTTGCGTAGCCGGCCGAGTCCGTCACCCGGATCGGCATGATCAGTGTTTCCCAGCTAACGCCGGTCACGCCAAGACCGTTGTTGCTCGATGCACTTGCCGTGCCTGCCACTTTCGTGCCATGCCCATGGACATCGCTTGTATTGGAGTTGTTGTCGTAAAAATTCCAGCCCGGTACAAGTCGTGAATATAGATCGCTGTGTGCCGGGTCAACGCCCGTATCGAGGATCGCAATGCGAATTATAGCGTCTCCTTTGTTGATCGTCCAAGCGTTCGGAGCGCTGATCCTTGGGAGGTGCCACTGGCTAGAGTACTGAGGGTCGTTCGGTGTCACTTGCACGGGCGGCAGATACATGTCGGGTTCGACAAAATCGACGTCCGCGCGATTCTTAAACACATTTGAAAATGTGTTGGTATTGGCTGTGGGTGGTCATTTTACCACATACACATTCAGGTTGCCGATGCGTTTGCTGCTGTTGGCACCTACGCCTCGCACAGCGGCAGAGGCTTGGTCATCGGTTAAGTTTTGCTTAAAACCAATCAGCAAACGGCCTGGAACGGGTGATTGGGCAAGCAGAGAGAAGGTCAAAAGGAAGGGGAATGAGAGAAGGGCGAGAGTTGTCATTTTTTGGATTGTGTTAGAGCTTCGATCTCTCATTTTTGTTACCAAATATTTTTCGAAAAAACATTTCGGCCTAGCAATCACGCCAATCTGCCGTTGTTCGAATTGCCGGATCATGGGTCCCTGGTAAGAATTCAGAGCCGAAGGTCTCGCCCCTATTGCCTAATCAGGGCCTGAATATTCTTCATCAAGGAAGGGTCGCTCGAGGCTATGTGTGCGGTTTGCTGAACCGGCATGTAGTCGGGAATTAAAGAGTTCTACAAGAAAGGAGCCGCGATGCGGGCAGTCGAAGTGTGAAGAGAAACATTGGTGGGTTGGGTATTGAGCTTTGGAGATGATAGAAGGGAAAGGCCACACCGGTGCGAGTGTCGTTGCCAGTTCGCAGCGGATCCCACGTAGTCGTAGAGTCCAGGCAAGCTAAGTGCAGAGAAGACGAGGCTGATCGAGCTTGGGCGTTTTGCCAGGGAGAACCGGGTAGAGCGTGGTTAGGGTGACGCGGAGAGTTTGGACGTTTCTGGGGCTCTCGCACTATTGCGGGGTCAGTAGCCGTGGAAACTTCACGGCCCGGCGGCGGACGACGCGGATGGACGAACCGTTATGGGTAGATGGGGAGTGGCTCGGTGGAGTGCTTTGCGGATATTACGAATAAGATGCGGTGGCGAATTAGTTTGGAGCAGTTATTCTAATCAGGAACGAGTAAGTCGCTAGCCGTTTCATGTGATGGGAAGGCGCGGTCAGGCCCGGTTGGGACCGCATGCATTGATTAGCCCGGACTTAGCTGCGAACTTCTCGCGTTATTGATCCTTATCTCGAGCTTCGCTTGTAAGTAGCGTGCGTGCAGATCTGTTTGGAAGAATCGGTTTAAAATGCCTGGCCGATACTGAAAAACGGTCGCCCTAAGGGTTCGCCGGGCTTTCGGTCCAGCTTGATTCCATAATCTAATCGCAGCAGAAAGTAAGGCGTGCGGATTCGGATGCCCAACCCCGCAGCCTTACGCACTTGCCAGGGCCTAAAGTCACCGATGCGATCATAAACGTTACCCACATCGACGAAGCTCACTGCATCGAAAATGCCTTTGACCGGAAATCGCATTTCGGTATTGAGGATGAATAACGCATTTCCGCCGGTAGGCGAAATTCTGTCGAAAAGCCTCGGCCCAACACCGTCCTGCGCGAAGCCCCGGATCGTAGTTCCGCCGCCAGCGAAAAACCTTTCCCCAAGACTCACTCGATTGCTTTCACTTCGTCCAGAGATTAAATCCTGCCCGTTGAGTCCTCCAGCCAGACCAACGCGGACGCCGGTCGCAAGCACCAACCTGCTTTTTCTTACACCCTTCTGCATCGGCAATAATTCCGGCTTGTCGAAAGCGAAATAGCGGAAATATTGGCCAAAGTACTTGGCGAAATTCAACTCGCTGCCGGAGAAGGTGGGCGCGTATTCGATTGCGTGCGAAAGAAGCGATCCGCGTGTGGCATCGAGGAGATCATCCCTGGTATCGCGTGAAAGTGCCGCCGTGAATGGAGCAACACGCAGCGTTGCGTCAAAGATCGGGTCGGGCCCACGGTCGTAAGTCCGCGTCTGCTCCCAGCGATAGCCGTAATTCAGAATCCAGGCCTTACCGAAACGCGACTCTTGCAACACAGAGAATCCAAATCGATCCGTATTAAAGCCGTCCCTTACCTCTCGACGTAAAAACGATGAACCCGTGGTTCTGAGCGGGAATTTCTTCAACAAAGGCTGGGTGAAGAACACGCGGGCTTCCTGCAGATCTGCGTCGTACCGCATTCTTAAACCCAGTGTGCGGGCAGACCCAAGCGAGTTTCGATTCGAGAAATCCACTATGCCACCTGGCCCTCGATCGGTATCGAAATACCCGCCGTAATTAAACTGGAAGGGGCGTACCTCGCGGACATTGACGTCGAGTGGCACGATCTTTTTGCCTCCGGCCACATCGAGTGGGTGCCGCTGGATGTCGATCAATGAATAGGCACCGGTGGTGTAAAGGTTTCGCCGCGAGCGGCTTAATAATGCAGGGTCAAGCGGATCGCCAGTCTTCAATTCAAGCTGGCTGCGAACCAAGTTGGGTGAGGTATCAAGATTGCCTTCCACCTTCACCTCGCCCACGATGCTCTGCGGCCCTTCAGCGATCTGAAATGTGACGTCAACCAGCCCGGTTTCAGGATGGCGGTTCAGCGAGTGAGTTACTTCTGCATCGTTGTAACCCTTCCGCGCGTACAACGCACGCAGGTTGGCCAGACTTTCTTCCCGTAGCTCAGCCCCGTAATCTTCCAGTTTTTCAAGGGTTAAAACCGGCAACAATTGCTGGGATGGATAAGCCTGATTGCCAGCAAAGTCGATAGCCCCCACCCGGTATTGAGCGCCTTCGGAAATGGGATATACGATTTGAGCCGAGCGCGACACCGAATCCAGAATGAGCTCAGGTTTCGCAACTTTCACATCGAGAAACCCACGTTCCCGATAGGTTCTGGTGATCCAATCGATGGCCGGCGCTGGCCTGGATAGAGCGGCGAAGACGAGCTTCTGATCCCGCAGCAACTTTCTCAACTCCGATTCTTCAATCCCCTTTGCGCCGGCGAAAACAAGCTTGGGTTCGCTGTATTTTTCGCCCGTCTGGATATCGAAGACAACCCGCTTTCGGTTCGGTTCCGGCAATTGAATCGAATAGTCAATCTGAGACTTCAGATAGCCCTGCCTAGCCAATTCCTCCTTCAATTTCTCCACCGCCTCGTCCGCCCGTTGTGCATCAAACACACCGTCGCGCCATTGCTCCCGGATGCTCTTTTGCACACCCCCACTCACTGAGAAGCCCTCGTAAACAAAGTCAACTTTGGGTCCCGCTTCCACGCTTAGCTCAAGATCCACGACTCCTTCGCGCGTAGTTCGATTTAAACGAACCCGCGCTTCCAAATGTCCCTCATCGGCGTGGTGCCGGCTCACCCGCTCCACTCCTTTGCGGACCTTAAAGAAATCATAGGTCTTGCCTTGGCGCGCGGCCAGCCACTTGCGCAACTGTTGCTCTGTGAAGATCTGTTGCCCAGTCAAATCCACCTGGCCAATCCGCTTGCGCTCTCGCTCCGCCGTAGTCGTTGGCTCGGGCGGTCTGCCCCCAAATTCCTGGCGCTTCGAAAAATCAAAGCGATACGAATTGTCCGACTGCTTCAAAGCCCGCGTTCGAAAGCGCTTCGAGATGTCGTACTGGCCAACCAGAATCTGGTCGCCGGAATCAGTCAAGTTCATGGAATAGATCAAGCTCAGCTGCCGGGTGAAGTTCTGACCTACCGTCAAGCGGGCTGACGGGTCAGACTCGTTGGCAATCAGATTCGGCTCAATTCTGACTTGTGACAATCCAGTGGCTTGCTCAATGCCACGCCCAAGGGAACCGCCCACCCGTCCGGTCAAGTATGAGAGCACCTGTTCCTTGGCAACATCCAGTTCCTGCCCCTGGATTTCATCGAGAGTCCTGCCGGTCAACAGCACCGCGGCAATGTCCGGCTCTGGTAAGGGTGGATCGGACGTAAGCGTGGTTTGGCGGTCCTTGCCTTCACCCTGCACCGATAGAGTGACATCGTAACCCGATGCCTGGGTTCGAGCCACGATGTCGAAAGAAGGCTCAATTGTGTTGTCGTCGTTGAATGTCAGTACGCCTCGATCTACAAGGTAGGTACGCTCATTCAAGTTCAGACTTCCGCCTTCCTCGATGTTTACGCGCCCCAGCAA
>CAZZGS010000282.1:3054-6058 GCA_964653845.1 uncultured Bryobacter sp. | reverse complement strand
CATGACCCGCGCCACAGTCAAGGACATGGTGGATCACATCGACTACGCCGTCAAAAAGATCGGCATCGACCACGTCGGAATCTCATCGGACTTCGACGGTGGTGGCGGCATCGAAGGCTGGGACAGCGCTGCCGAAGCCTTCAACGTCACCCTCGAGCTGGTCCGCCGCGGCTACACCGAAGAGCAAATCGGCAAGATGTGGAGTGGCAATTTGCTGAGGGTTTGGGGTGATGTCGAAAAGGTCGCCAAGAAGAAATAGCGCTACTAAAATCCACCATCCCAACGGATATTCGGCGAACTGAACAAAATGTTGACGGTTTACCTGATCGGGAATGTTCTTCACGGTTGCGAAGGCTGATATCAAACGAGTTGGGATCTGAGGTGAAATACCCGCCTCAACACGGCCACCCCGAATTGTATTATTATTCATAAGGGTTGAATAAAAATACAGTCATGTCCGCTGCACTCGTTTCCGAAGCCTCTCCGCAGGCCCCAGTCATTGCCTCAGGCGATCTCACTAGCGATCTGTCGATCACCAGTTCTGAACTCCGCGATCTGCTGGATCTCGCCTCAGAGCTCAAGCTCAACCCTACGCGTTATGCGGCGTCGCTGAAACACCGCTACCTTAGTCTGCTTTTTGAGAAGCCCTCACTCCGGACTCGGCTCACCTTTGAGCTTGCCATCAAGCAGCTTGGCGGGGACGCCGTTGTTTCGATTGGCCCCATCGGTGACCGGGAACCGACCAAGGACATCGCCCGCAATCTGGATCGCTGGACCAACGCGATTGTGGCGCGGACGTTTTTGCAATCCACCATTGATGAACTCGCCAAGTGGTCTAGCGTCCCGGTGATCAACGCACTCAGCGACATGTACCACCCCTGCCAGAGCTTTGCTGACCTTCAGACAATTGAGGAGCGATTTGATACTCTTGCCGGCTTGAAGCTCTGCTTCGTCGGCGACGGCAACAACGTTGCGCACTCGCTGATGCTGAACGGCGCTCGGATGGGGATGCATATTTCTATCGCTTGCCCGAAGGGCTACGAGCCGAACGTGCATGTTCTTGATCAGTCTTCGCACTTTGCGCAACAGACCGGTGGCAGCGTCAGTGTTACCAACGATGTCAATCAGGGCGTCAGTGGTGCGCATATCCTTTACACGGATGTCTGGACCAGTATGGGGCAAGAGGCCGAATCCGAGGAACGGATTCGTACCTTCGCGCCTTATCAAGTGAATTCCGAACTGATGGCTGCCGCCTCGCGTGATGCGATCTTCCTGCATTGTCTGCCTGCCAAGCGTGGGCAGGAAGTGACCGATGAGGTGATCGAATCCAATCAATCGGCCGTTTTCGATCAAGCTGAAAACCGCCTGCACGCCCAAAAGGCGCTGCTTCTCATGCTCCTCGCTTAGGATAAAAGAAGATGCAAGAAAAGCTTTATGGTGGCCGCTTTGAAGCCGGCCAGGACAAGTATTTCGAAAAATTCTCTGAGTCTCTGCACTTTGACAAGCGGCTAATCGAAGCCGATCTTGAAGGCTCGAAAGCCTTTGCCCGTGCGCTTGAGAGCGTTGGCATTCTCAATGTTGATGAGCGTGCCCGCATCGTCAAGGCCTTTGAAGAGATCCAGACCGAAGCCAGGAACCCTACTTACTTTAACGGGGCCAGTGATGAGGACGTCCACTCGTTTGTCATTCGTCAGCTCAAAGAGAAGACGGGCGAGCTTGCCGACAAGATTCACACAGGGCGCAGCCGCAATGAGCAGGTGTCGCTTGATACCCGCCTCTGGCTGCGCACTACCATCGAAACCACCATCAACGCCGCCAAGTCACTGATGGCCGAGCTGCTCAAGCTGGCCAACAAGTATCCGCAGGCTGTCATCCCCGGCTATACGCACATGCGCCGGGCCCAGGCTGTCCTTTGGCCCCACTACCTGCTGGCCTACTACGAAATGTTTGCCCGCGATGTAGAACGGTTGCATCAGGCTCATGCCCGGACCAATGTTCTTCCGCTTGGTAGCGGTGCGCTGGCTGGCAGCGCGTTTCCTTTCGACAGAAATGCCATCGCCCGTGACCTTGGCTTTGCCTCGATCACCTACAACTCGATGGACGTCTCGGCGGACCGCGACTTTGTCCTCGACTATATGCATGCCGCAAATCTCGTCATGTTGCACCTGTCGCGGCTTTCTGAGGACTGGATCCTCTATTCGAGCGAAGAGTTTGGCTGGATGGAGCTTAGCGACGGCGTCACGTCTGGCTCGAGCCTGATGCCGCAGAAGAAGAACCCTGATTCCCTTGAGCTGATTCGCGGCAAGTGCGGGCGAGTCTTTGGTGCTTACTCTGCTCTTTTTGTCACGATGAAGGGGCTTCCGCTCACCTACAATCGCGATATGCAGGAAGACAAGGAACAGCTTTTCGACGCTGCGGACCAGACGATTTCCTGTCTGAACATGGCTACTATCGTTGCCCAGAACGTCACAATCAAACCGGAGATTCCAGAGAAGGCCTGTGCTGAATCGTGGGTGGTTGCGACCGATATCGCCGAGGCTTTGTCGCGGGCGGGGTTACCTTTTCACCAGTCCCATAAACTCGCTGGGCGGCTTGTGCTGCACGGGATCAAGATGGGTAAGCATCCGGCCAGCTTCACGGCTGAAGAGTTGTTTGCCTTTGACTCACACTTCACGCCAGACTTTGTCTTTATCCTGAAGGACCCGCGGCACGGCATGCAGACCCGTGTTGTGCCTGGTGGGACTGCGCCACAAAGCGTTGCTGCCGCTCTGCGCGAGGCTCAGGCCCGTCTCGAGAAACTATGAACAAAAGCGAGCGCCACCAGCAGATCCTCAAGCTCATTCGTGAGGAAGAGGTATACACTCAGGAACAACTGGCGCAGCTTCTCAAGCGTCGCTCCTTCGAGGCGACGCAGGTGACTCTTTCTCGCGACATCCGTGAGCTGGGTCTGGTGAAGACGGCTCAGGGGTATGCCGATCTCGGCAATCCGACTCCGAAGTTTCTT
>CAZZGS010000282.1:0-3044 GCA_964653845.1 uncultured Bryobacter sp. | reverse complement strand
TTTATGACCTCTGCGGTAGCCGCTCAAAACCTGGTTGTGATCCGGACCTCTCCGGGGCATGCGATGTCGCTTGCTATTGCTCTCGATACGGAAGATTTCCCCAATGTTGTAGGCACTATTGCTGGCGACGATACGATCTTCATTGCCATGCCGGATTCGGCTCAGGCCAAAGCCTTTGCGGCGGAGCTCGGGGGGCTTGCCTAGGTGGATGCCTCGCGCGTCCTGCTGCGGGATACAGAGATCCCTGAGGTTCTCAAGACTCTTGCCGCGCTTCTTCCCAGTTATTCGCTCGAAGATCTCGGCAGTCAACTAGAGACCTTCGACATCTTTGTCCCGATTCTTTCTCCGCGCGCTCATCCTCAGCTAGCCGCTCTGCTGATTGCCGCTGGAGAACAAGCCCATGACCCGCAGGTGCGGGCGGCGATTCTGGCAAAAGCCCATTCGATCTCAAAATAAGGGTTCTGCTTTGCCCAATGGGACAATCGGACTATGTACGAACAACGGCTGGCCCAACGCCGCAACTCATGGAAAGAAGCGGATGATGGTGCGGCTCGCTTCGGTAATCTGCGGCTGCTGATTGTTGTTGCAGCCCTTGGTGCTGCCTGGTATACGCTTTGGTGGGCCGTTGGAGTCTGCGCACTTCTTTTCATCGTCGTTGGGATTCGCATTCAGGCTCTGAACGACCAGCTTGACCGGTTTAAGCGCGCTATCGCTTACTATGAGCAGGGCATCGACCGGACGCAAGGCAATTGGGCGGGCCGCGGTACGACTGGTGAATCGCATATTCCTGTCGATCATCTTTTTGCCAATGATCTCGACTTGTTTGGGCGAGCGTCGCTGTTTGAACTGCTTTGCCAGGCGCGAACCCGCTTAGGAGAATCTACGCTCGCGGGATGGCTGCTTGCGCCGTCTGATGTTGATACTATTGCGGCTCGCCAAGAGGCTGTTCAGGAGTTAACACCAAAGCTCGATCTTCGTGAAGACTTGGCCATTATTGGGGCAGGGAACCGGCGGCAGCTTCGCGCTACCTTGCTTGCTGATTGGGGGGAGGCACCCTTTACCAAGCTTGCGGAAGCCTCGCGGCCTCTGTATCGTGCTCTCGGGTTGCTTGGTGCTACTGGTGCCTTGGCGCTTATCGCCGATGTGCTGGGTGCCGAGATCGATTACCTGCGGATTTACTACCTCTCGATCGCTATTGTTAGCGGCTTCATTGTGTGGCGCTATCGATTCGAGATTCACCACGTTCTCGAGGGTGCTGAAGGGGCGTCTCATGAAGTTGCGCTGCTCTCTGCCGTGCTGGCTCGGATTGAGGCGGAACAGTTTCAGTCTGCCCGCCTTGTTGAATTGCGCGCTCAACTCAATGTCGATGGCTTGCCGCCTTCGCGGCGCATCGCTCAGCTTCGCCACTGGATGGAACTCGCCGATTCTCGCGATCACTTTCTTGTCCGGCTGCTTGGGCCGCTGGTTCTTTATGACCTCCATCTTGCCTTTGCCCTGGAAGACTGGCGCAAGCAATCGGGAACGGCTATGCGGCGGTGGGTTCATGCTGTTGGGGAGATCGAAGCTCTCAGTTCACTCGCCAATTACCAATACGAGAACCCTACAGATGTCTTTCCGGAGTTCACGGCCGATGGCCCTACATTTATCGCTACTGATCTGACTCATCCTCTGATGCCTCGCGCACAGGCGGTTTCAAACAACATCACGCTCGGGCACCCGACCCGGGTATTTGTGGTGAGTGGCTCCAATATGTCTGGCAAGAGTACGCTGATGCGCACGGTGGGGATCAATGCAGTGCTAGCTCAGGCTGGCGCCCCTGTTCGTGCCAAGAGCCTCAAGATCAGCCCGCTTGCGCTGGGGGCTTCGATCTCAACTCATGATTCCTTGCAGGGCAATACTTCGCGCTTCTACGCCGAGATCCTTCGCCTGCGCGACATCATGCAGAAGGCGGCGGGGGTGACGCCGGTGCTGTTTCTGATCGATGAGGTGTTGAGCGGGACCAACTCTCATGACCGGCGGATCGGTGCGGCGGCTATCTTAAAGGGCCTGGTGGAACGTGGCTCGATTGGCTTTACCAGTACGCATGATCTGGCATTGACGCACATCGTTGAGGATCTTGGGCCTCGTGCGGCCAACGTCCACTTTGAGGATCAGCTTATCGATGGCTCGATGCTATTTGACTACAAGATGCAGCCCGGCGTGGTTACGCACTCGAATGCGATTGCGCTAATGAGGGCTGTTGGGATTGAAGTCTGATGCTGGTTTGCGGACAGGTCAGTCTTGCGGCGGATGAACTGCTTTGAGGGCGCAGACAACCCGCCGCGAGACACAGTTCGAGCTTTGGTTTGTTTTCAATATCTAGCTGGTTGTCAAAGAGCTGGCCCGGCGTTGTTTGGGACTGTCCCGGGCAAAATTGGTTTCGTTCCTGAATTTTTATCGAGGATCGAGTTCGGTGCGGCTGACGAGTTTATCTTCGCGAGTTTTGGGGCCAGCCTCGGAAATGGTTTTCTTACGTGTATGGACCACGGTCGATGGTTCGGTTGCAATCTGTTTTTGTTCTGCCGGGTGCTTTCTCCAGAGTAGAAATTAGCAGGCGGGGTGGCGGACTTTCTGTTTGGGCCTGGCTGGTTCTACTTGGAATCAATGGGTTAGAGGAAAAAGAAAGCTGAAAATACTTGTGAACCAATTTGGGCTTGCTGTTGGGGCATAGAAATGAAGCCCGACGGTGCGGTTGGCGGATTTGTTTCTGACTTGTTAGTTGCTGTTTAACGCCAAATCTAGGTGTCCGTTGCCGCTCGGAGTGCGATCCGACGGTAAACCCGGCCCACCTTGAGGACACACCCAATCGAAGGCAACTCAATCATCGCCTCAGGAGTCGCGTAGACCAACTGCCGCCAGGGAGATTCTGCATCCGCTCGCGTGTCATGCTCAATCAGCATTTTGTCCTGGCTCACCATCAGGTAATCCCGGATTGATACTGAGCTTTGGTATGTTTTGCTTCAGCTCAAAAATGAGAGCGTCTTGCCGAAGAGGGTAAAAGTGGA
>CAZZGS010000281.1:0-6067 GCA_964653845.1 uncultured Bryobacter sp. | reverse complement strand
CTGCATACCTCCCGAACAGCCTTCAACACCAAGCGCACGTCAGGCAGCGAGAGCGCACAACAGGAACCAGACATCGCGAGCAGCGACTGCTCCACAAGACTGGCAGAAGGGGCGATAGGCCCGCCGCGATGTTCTCCGCGAGTGCGATCCACCGAACCGCGCTCGTCTCCTGGCAGCCACTGGCCGTAGCAACCAAAGGTCAGCAGGTAAACCATGCGAAAGATGGTAACGCGGCGAGGTTTATCGAGTTGAGAAGAAAGAGAAACCCATCCAAAGTTTCTCCCAATGTGCCGCCAAGCATCAAGCGCCTCCAACTCACAGATTCCCACCAAGTCAGTCCATACCCGCTTCACAACTGCAGCAAAGCCAATGATGCTCCCCTCTGACCGTCAGCTCCCAGCGCGTCGCCCCACCACCCTCCTCCAACCCCGTGCGTAAGCGCGGGGATTCAAATCGACAATGCTTCCGACTCCTATGGACTCGGAATACAGGACCAGTCTTCCAACAAACCCGCCCGGTAATCCGCAAGCCGCTCCAGCCAATGGATTCCAGCCGCCGCCTCGAAAACAATTTGCTTCATCCTACCCTGCCGATGCGACCCCTGGCTCAGCAACCTAAAAGTTAATTCGCATATTCAGAATCACCAATCTCGCCCCATAATCCGTAGTCGTAAACTGGCCAAAATTCGTGTTGTTGATGTTCCTCGACATGTTGTTATCAGGGTCCGTAAAGAAGATCCGATTCAGCACGTTATCGGCAGTCACTCCAATCTGCACCTGCACCCGCTCCCGAATCGTGATGTTCTTGAGCAAATTCATATCGAGCGAATAGTATCCAGGCCCATAGAAATAGCGAATCGGCGAAGATCCCAGCGTCCCCGGCAATGGGTTCACCGCAACCACATTCCCATTCTTGTCCGCCACGGCTTGCAACGTACTGCGCCCCTGCACGCCGTTCAGCGACGTAACATTGCCCACCTGCGGATCAGGGCGAACACTATAATCGCCATAGAAGAACACTCCATTTCCGCGCTTCTCAATCTTGCCGATATGCGCATCAATAGGTCCGGTAAAGTTCGCTGTATTGTCTCCCGAGAAATTATTCAAAGAACTGCGACCGCTATCCCACGAAATCGGAATACCGCTGAAGCGGTTGTGGATCGCCCCAATCTGCCAATGCTCCAGCAACCGCCCCACAAACCCACGCGTACCACCCGCAAACTTCCGGTTCGGCCCGATTGGCAAATCCCAGAGCCAATTGCTGCGAAACACATGCGGCGCACCAAAACTTAACAACCGCTTGTCCAGACGACGATTCCGGTACGTACGATAAGAATCCAGCATCTCTTGACCCTCGCCCTCTTCCTCCCCAAGTGCCTTGGCCAGCGTATAGTTCGCTTGCAAACTGAACCCGTTACTGAACCGCTTGCTCACGTCAATCTGTAAGCTGTGGTAAGTCGAGTTCGCAAAATTCGCTGCATAGTTAGCCGCTATAAACTGCGGGTTCACCACAATGAAATTCTCAGGCAATCCGCCAGCCGTCAGTAGACCTCCATTACGACCCCCAACATTCTGCGTATTGATGTAGTTGGCAAAGGCTCCCACATTGAAGTTCGCCAGATACCCCGCCAGCGTAGCGTTAGTCCGCATGAATGTCGACCCGCTCGCCGTCCCGCGCAAGCCACGAAGCACCTGATCGAGCAGCGCGCTTTCTTGCCCGGATTGCGCAACCTTGAACGCATCCAGCAAGCCATTCTCAAAGATGTTCGTTTCATTCAAATTCGTAGCCCGAATACCCTTGGTGCCCTTGTTCCCCACATAGCGCATGTCCAGCAAAAAGCCTCCACGCAGTTGCCGCTGCAGGCTGGCATTCCAGTTCTGAACATAAGGCTGTCGTAGATTGTCATCGAAGGCACGAATTGTCTGTGTCCTGTCAGTGATCGGCACAGTGGCCAGAGGCGCAGCACTCGGTGTCAGGGGAAGCCGCACGCCATTCAAGTTCGTATAATTCCCTACGTTCTGCACCACGCGAGATCGCAACCCCGGTTGGTCTCCGCTAAAAACGTCGATGATCCGAAGTGAATTCCGCTCATATCCAACGCTATACCCTGCGCGGAAGATCGTTTTGTTTTCTCCAAACCACGGCAATGCCCAGGACAGACCCACCGCTGGAGCAAAATTGTTCCGGTCGGGTCGAAACAGTTGCTTCCCCGGCTGGCTCGTCCCCGGCCCAATTAACTCCACACGAGAAAGGCTTCCACCTGTAGCTCCTGGCTTGAACAATGCACTCGAATCAGTGCCTGAGATTCCAAACAGTCCAGCCTGCCCACCAACCACCCCAGCCGTCTTGCCATTCTTGTCATAGGGCACTTGGTAGTACTCGTAACGTAGGCCAATATTCACCGTCAAACGACGCGAAACCCGCCAGTCGTCCTTGAAAAAAAAGAACATTTCGCGGTTCTTCCAAACGCGAGCCTTATACTCGCCAGCCAGAAATTGCGGGTTGACTCCACCCGGTGAATTGAAGGCTTGAACCAGGCTGGTCACAGACCCACTCAGGTCGTTCAAAATATTCTCGGCCGCTGTCTGATTCCGGCCAATGCCGGGAATGGCTGCAAAATTAGCGACTGGGATAATCCCCTGCCCAATGTTCACCCGAGGCATCACGTCAAAGGAATTGAAGCCATTGGTCGAAGGAAACCATACCGCAGCTCCGCCCTTGAAATTATGCTTCCCGCGAATCCAGCTCACATTATCGCTGTACTGATAATTCGGTGAGAACCGCCCCTGTGGGTCATTGTCCGTAAGCACCGGATCAGTAACGCTCACCATGTCCAGCAAGAAGGATTGATTCCCAATCTTTGGCAAAGCGGCAAGCCCACCTTCCACTTCCCACGGCGCAAGACTCACGCTTCTGCTCCGCAGAATCCCAACTGAAAATTCGTTGGTAATATTGCTCTTCAGCACCGAAAACACCTTCAACGCATAAGCACTATCCGGCGAATTCACCGACCCGCCTGGTGTCCCGGGAAACCGCTGGCTCTGAAATCCATTAAGAGATTTTGAACCCTCCCGATTCCAGCTAAAGGTGAGTCGGTGTTTGTCACTGAAGTTGTGATCGATTTTCAGACTCACCTGATCCGTATTCGAAGAAGCTGGCTGGATCCACGAATAGCCTGCCGTATTGAGTCCGTCTCCAACATTAAAAACATTGGGCAGCGGCATGAAATCGAGTGCCTGTTTGATCAACCCTGTTGAGTCCGGCCCAAGCCGATTGGCATCCCTGTTGAACACGTTGATCGTCTGCAATTCACCTGTCGCTGTCGAGGGCCGAACCGGATTCCCTTGAAAATCAATCACCGGCACCAGCGCACTCGCATTTCCATTTTGCAAGCCAGGATAGTACCGGAAAATCCCTTGCCTTGCCTGGCTGGTAAAGACCGTCCGGGTAACCCGGTTTCTCTGACGAAAGCGCTCACTCTCAGTCAAAAAGTGAAAGAACGTTTTATTCTTGCCGTTGTAGATTTTCGGAATCACAACAGGCCCGCCAATCCTGGCCCCATACTGGTTCCGAACCAGAATGTTGCGCGGAGCAATCGCTTCACCATTAGCATTGCTTCCCTGCAAGTTGTTAAAGAAAGTATTCGCGTTGAAGGCAGTGTTGCGCAGATATTCAAAAAGGCTGCCATGAAATTCATTCGTGCCACTGCGAGTGATCATTTGAATCTGCCCTGAGCCGCGACCCAGCTCCGCATCTGCCGGGGACGTAACCACACGAAATTCCGCAATGCGATCCACCGAAAGAAAGAACGGATTACTGCGTCCCTGATTGAGCCGTGCGTCTTGAGTATTCACCCCATCCACCTGAATATTGAGCGTCCCGATGCGAGCACCCGAATAGTAGCTCCCGTACGAACCCGCCTGCGTCGTTGCCAAAATCAGCGCATTCCGGCTCGTCACCGGCAGATCCAGCACCCGCTTTGCTTCTACCACTCCACCCACCGACGAAGTCGCATACGCCAAATCCGTTCTTGCATCGGCAATAACTTCAACGCTATCGGTGGTTGTCGACACCTCAAGTGTCAGATCGAGCGATAGCTTCGCACCAACTTCCAGTCGAATCTTGTCGAGCGTACTCTTCTTGAACCCAGGGTATTCAGCGCTGAGTTTATACTCCCCAGGATTCAACGCAACAAAGATGAACAGTCCGTCGGCATTGCTTTCGATCCTGGTCGACACACCCGTCTGCTTGTTCAGTGCCTCTACTTTGGCCTTCGGCACTACAGCACCAGAAGAATCGCGCACTGTCCCGCCCATCGATCCATCCGTCATCTGGCCCAATGCCACCGTCGCTAGAATAAAGAAAACCCGAAGCATATCCAGTCAGGATAGTCTAAAAGGTAGGGAATCCGTTTGGGCCCAGCAAGAAAGCCGTTGTGCCATTGCGGGGCATTTTGTGGCATCCTACAAATCGTTGCCACTTTGGGAGGTTTTATGATTACTTGTCCGGCCTGTGCCGTTGATATTGATTTTGATGAAGAAGATCTGGATGAAAGCGACCTCTTCGATTGCACCGAATGTGGTGTCAATCTCCGTGTTGCCAGCCTCACGCCGCTCGAACTCCTGGTAGTCAAAGACGACGCCGCCGCTGCTGACGACGAAGAAGACGATTTCGACGACGACGAGGACGAAGAAGAAGAGGACGAAGAAGAAAAGGAAGATGACTTCGAAGATGAACTCGAAGAAGAAGAGGATGAAGAAGAAGAGTGGAATTAGTCGCCGGTCCCTATTTCTATCTGCGGCCCTGCTGGCAGCTCAATCTCCTTATGCCGTGATCGCAGGCACGGTTTTCAGGGATTCCGGTCTCGCATTTGCCGGTGTTGAGGTGGAACTGATTCCATCTCAACCCGGAAAAAAGAATAAAAAGCAGGTCTTCCGAACCAATGGCCGGGGCGAATTTGCGTTTCGAGTTCCAGCCTCGCCAATGGAATATTTGATTGGAGTCAAACCGGAAGGTTACCGTCCAGACTCGAAACGCGTCAAAATAGTAGAAGATGAACGCGTAGAGCAGAACTTCCTGCTCGATCGGGCATCGAAGGAGAAATGAACTCATGACGCTGCGTATGCTTTTGATATTGACCTTGGGTTGCTCGGTCTGGATGGCAGCTCAGGAGCGCCCCGCACCAGCTCCCAAACCACCTCCTCTCTTCAAAGGTGACAAGAACAAAAAAGATGATGGTACCCGCATGGTTAAGGGTGTGGTCCGTGACCCTGCCGACAATCTGTTTGAGAATGCAGTGGTCAAGTGCAAAGACACCAAAACTCTGGCCATCCGCAGCTACATCACCAAGGACGATGGTGCCTTCAGCTTCCAGGGCCTCTCGGTTGGTACAGACTACGAACTGCGTGCCGAAACTAAAGACGGCTTAACCAGCCCCGCCAAAGTCCTTTCGGTTTACGACAACCGTCGTGAAGCCGTTATGAATCTCAAGCTCGAACCAAAGAAGTAGGAGTTCACTATGTTTACTCGGCGCGCGGCAATCGCCGCTCTTTCCACTGGATTGCTAGCTCAGGCATCAGATGCGATAACCGTTCGCGATCTTTCGGGCAAACCCGTCACGATTACGCCAGGCAAAAATGTCACTGTGGTTACCTTCATCTCCACCCAGTGCCCTATCTCCAATGACTACAACGACCGCATGTCGGCACTCTACAACGAGTTCTCCGGCAAAGGTGTGAACTTCTTCTTTGTAAATGCCAATTCAACCGAACCAGCCCCTGTAGTCGCCGAACACGCCAAGTCCGCCGGCTTCCCCTTCCCCGTTTACAAAGACGAGAACGCGGCCGAAAATCTTGGTGCCCAAACTACGCCTGAATCCTTCGTCTTCGACCTGACAGGCAAGCAGCTCTACCGCGGCTATATCGACGATGCCCGCAATGTCGCCCGCGTTCAGAATCAAGGCCTAAAAGACGCCATTACCGCCGCCATGGCTGGCAAGTCTGTTTCCAACCCCCAGACCAAAGCTTTCGGCTGCACCATCAAGAAGGCCCGCCGCAGCTCATGAAAT
>CAZZGS010000280.1:0-6069 GCA_964653845.1 uncultured Bryobacter sp. | reverse complement strand
ATCGAATAAGGATCCAACATGAAAACCGAATACGACGTCCTTATCATCGGCAGTGGCGCTAGCGGCGGAATGGCCGCTCATACATTGACCAGGCTGGGTGCGAAATGCGTCATGCTCGACGCCGGCCCGCTGATTGACCCAGACAAGCAGCGCGTTCTCAAGTCTGTTTCCGATCTGCCTTACCGTGGCTTCGGCAAACCCGGCCGCTTCCCGCATGTCACTCAGGCCAGCGAGTTCAGCGCCAACATGTGGGCTGACGAGAAACAGAATCCCTATACCTACGATCCCGAAAACCCCTACTACTGGGTGCGCATCCGGCTGGTGGGTGGCAAGACTCTTGCGTGGGGCAGGGCCTCATGGCGGCTTAGCGATTACGAATTCAAGTGCAAGGATCATGACGGTTTTGGAGAAAACTGGCCAGTCGAATACAAAGACCTCGCGCCTTTTTACGATCGTGTCGAGCCACTCTTTCGCGTCAGCGGTCGCAAAGAAGGCTTCGCTCAAATTCCTGACGGCAATTTTCTGGCCGACGAGTCTCGCGATAGCCTCTGTGTCCAGAGATTTCTCGATGCCTGCCGCAAGAAAGATGTTCCAACCACCAAGCAGCGGCGCAGCACGGGAACTCTCGCCAGCAGCCTGAATCTGCTCCTGCCCGCAGCCCTCGAAACGGGGAACCTAAACCTGGTTCCCAATGCGGTGGTTCGCGAGATCACGATTGACAAAAAAACCGGCAAAGCCAACGGTGCCCACTTTGTAGACCGGGTATCGAAGCGTGAGTTCCACGTCAGCGCCAAGGCTGTTGTCCTGGGGGCATCCACCCTTGAGTCCACCCGCATCTTGCTCAACAGCAACATCGCAAACTCAAGCGGTATGCTCGGCCACTACCTCTTCGATCAGTTCTATGTGAAGAACGTGGTACAGGCCATTGTGCCGGAAGCCCGCGGTGGCAAGGCTCCTCGCAACCTGATGGGTGGCGGCGGATACATCCCTCGCTTCCGCAATCTCAAGACGAAGTCAAATGATTTCATCCGTGGTTACTCCTATGACTTCGGTAGTGGCAACACTCCTGGCCCCAGCTACTTCCCCGCTTATGGCGAGAAGTTATGGCAGCAGATGGCCGACGCCCAAGGCACTGGTTTTTCACTGACGACCATGGGTGAAGTGTTGCCGCGCTACGAGAGTGCTGTCCGCATCAATAAGCTCAAGACCGATGCCTGGGGCATTCCGGTGCTGCACATCAACCAGAAGTACACTGCCAACGAATTTGCGATGGCCAAAGACTCGATGAATACGGCTGAGGAGCTCTGCAAAGATGCAGGCTTCGAGATTCTGACCAGGCATTGGGAAATGGTTCCGCCCGGAGAGAGCATCCACGAATTGGGCACCTGCCGCATGGGAAGCGACCCCAGGAAGAGTGTCCTCAACCAGTGGAATCAAACCCATGACATCAAGAACCTCTTCGTGGTGGACGGCAGTGCCTTTGTCAGTGGTGGTTCACAGAATCCAACGCTCACAATACTTGCGCTTACGGTACGTGCGAGTGAGTACCTCTTTAGTGAATCGAAAAAAGGCAATTTGTGAGGTTTTTGATCTTCGTTGCGGCTACGATTTTATTGTGGGCTGCCGATCCGCCCCGGCAGCCCATTGCCTTCAGCCACGAGCAACATGCCGGTAAGCTCGATCTTAAATGTGAGACCTGTCATGTCAATCCCGCTCCAGGTGAAATGATGACTTTCCCGGCCGAGGCGAAATGCATGGGATGTCATCAGGTCATCAAGAAGGATTCAGAAGAGATTCAGAAGCTGGCGAAATTCTTCACTGACAAGAAGCGCGTGCCGTGGGTGCGTGTTTATCAGGTTCCAAGCTTCGTCTATTGGAGTCACAAGACCCATATGGATGCTGAAGCGAAATGCTCAGATTGCCATGGTGAAGTGAAGACGCTAAGCGTGATGGCAAAGACGAAAGACCTGTCTATGGGCTCGTGCATGGATTGCCATCGCCAGAAGAAAGTCCCTAACGACTGCACCTTCTGTCACGAAAAAATGAACTAGCTGTATCGCACTTTTTCAAAAAAGAGTCCAGATGAAGGTGCTGTCCAGGCAGCTACATCGAGGCGCGGGTCTTCTTTGCCCTCAAGCAACTTCTCGAAATCCGCTAGCGTGATCTCGCCTAGCCCCAGCTTGACGAGAACGCCAGCCAGCCTGCGCACCATCCGCCAAACAAAGTGTGATGCTGCAATTCGAAACAACAATCGATCCTCTAGAACTTCGATCTCTGCCCGAGCGACGACTACGATAGAAGACTCATTGGGCCTTCCGGGATCCTGGGCCTGGAAGCATTTGAAGTCATGCCGTCCCACAATAAGGGCGGTCGCCGCCTGCATCGCCGAAACGTTAAGCGGTTCTTTGATCCACCATACGTAACGCTTCTCAAACGCTGTTTTGCGGGTGGCAATCTGATAGACGTATTCTCGCTCTAAAGCATCATGCCGGGCGTGGAACGCCAGGGGGGCCTTGTGAAGTTTTCTGATGCTGATTTCTGCGGGCAACTTTTGATTCACTTGCGTGAGTACGAAAGCTTCAACGGCTGGCTTGGCTCCTGAGTATTTGACGTGCGCAACTTGGCCTCGTGCATGTACTCCCGCATCTGTTCTGCCCGCCCCAACCAATTCCACTTTTCCGCCCAGCACTTGTTCGAGTGCCGTACGAAGTTCACCCATTACAGTGCGAGCGTTGCGCTGCTCTGCCCAGCCACTGTATTTCCCGCCATCGTATTCAACTGTCAATCTTAGACACTGATTGAATTCAGATTTCAATTTTCCGCGAACGTGTTGCACTCAGTAACCTTACCAGTCTGGAATCCACGGCCAAACCATTCCTTGCGTTGCGCCGAAGATCCATGCGTGAAGCTCTCCGGCCTGACGCGCCCGGTACTCATCTGCTGGATGTGATCGTCACCAACTGCAGAAGCGGCACCGAGTGCTTCCTCCACATCGCCGGCTTCAAGCAATTTTCTTTGAGATGTCTCATGTGCCCAAATTCCGGCAAAGCAATCCGCCTGTAGCTCCATGAGGACACTGAGTTGCTTCTGCGCTCTAGGGTTCCTCTCCTGGGCCATGCGCACCTTGCGCTCGATCCCCAGGATGTTTTGCAGATGATGCCCTAGCTCATGAGCAATTACGTAAGCCTGAGCAAAGTCTCCAGGTGCCCCAAACTTTCGCTTCAACTCGTCATAGAAATTCAAGTCGATGTAAACCTTCTCATCGGCTGGACAGTAAAACGGGCCCATTGCTCCTTCGGCGTCTCCGCAGCCGCTTCGGACGGAGTCTCGAAACAAGACAAGTTTAGCGCGCCTGTAAGATACACCCTGTTGTTCAGGAAGCAGCTTTGTCCACGTATTTTGTGCATCATCCAGCACAAAGCTCACAAACTGCTTGAGTGTCTCTTCTTCGGCCGTCTTCACTCGCGGTTCACGTCGCGAGCTGACAGGGGCCATCCCGCCCCCGCCTCCACCCAGGAATGGACTAAGCAAATCTATCTTGAATACAAAGCTCAGAATTCCAAGTACAACAAGTCCGCCCAAACCGATTCGCATTCCTCCGAAGCCGCCGCCTCCGATTCCCATCGGGGCATTGCCACCGTCGTCTCTGCGATCTTCGACGTCGTCGCTTTGATGTCCTTGGTCCCAACGCATGCTTAAATGCTAGCCCATTTCTTACTCCAGCGAGAGCCCTGATTGATATGCTGTATTGGCAATGTCGAACGCATTTCCCAAGCTCCACAACGCCATGTGGCCAGGCCTCGTCGGTAAGGGCCCCGACTCCGAACCACCCATCGATCTAGACACCATGCTTGATTTGACGGCCAAAGCCGAAGTCAACGGCATCCGATTTGATGGTGCGGATCTCTTCCTCTGTGAACCCCATACCAGCATCGATTCTGACGACTCTGCCATCCAGGCCCTCGCTGACAAGATCGCCGGCAAAGGCCTCGCCATTGGCAGTGTCGTTGCACCTGTCTGGCCACCCACCGGCGGTGGCTCTGCTATGGGCAGCGATGAAGAGCGCCAGTCTTTCCTGACTAGTGTGCGTAAGGCCTGCCACATCGCATCGCGCCTTCGCCAGATTGGCATCCGTCCGAATGGAATCGTTCGCATTGATTCGGCCTGCTCTCCTCATGACTGGGCCCAGGACCCGGCCGGCAATCAGAAGAAAATTGCCCAGACCTTCAAAGAAGCTGCTGTAATCGCCAAGGGCTTTGGCGAGCGTCTCGCCGCCGAAGGCGAAATATGTTGGGGTGGCATGCACAGTTGGAAGTACATGCACGAATTGCTGGAGCTTACAGGTGAGCCGGAGACAGTTGGTTTCCAGGCCGACATGGCTCACACGCTGCTCTACACGATGGGCTACAACGCTCCTGAGCATCGTTTGCTTCCTGAGAATTACGACTGGTCTGACCGCAAGCCGCTTGAAGCCGCTTTGACGCAAATGACAAATGCCTTGCGCCCCTGGACTTTCGATTTCCACGTTGCTCAAAACGACGCAACCGTGAAGGGCGCAGGCTCGCACGACAAGACAGGCCGTCACTGTCTACCCACCGATCCCAACGGCAAGCTGCACGTTGCTCACGACGCAGGCTACTGGCTGCGGGATGGTCAGGGGAATCTCACCAAAGCTACCAGGCACATCTGCTGGGATGGCTGCATGTTCACCAACGAAACCCTCATGAAGCAAGAGACGTGGAACAGTATCCTCGCCACCATGATCACGGTGCGCGAAGCCCACGGCTGGAACGAGTAAATCATCATGGCAAAGCAAAAACTCAACATCGGCATGGTGGGCTATGGCTTTATGGGCCGAGCCCATTCCAATGCCTTCCGCAAGGCCGGAAACTTCTTCCCCCTCGACTACGACATCGTTCTCAAAGCTGCCTGTGCCCGCAGTGCGGACAAGGCGCAAGCCTTCGCAGACAACTGGGGCTATGAATCGATCGAGACGGATTGGCGCAAACTGATCGAGCGCAAGGATATCGATGTGATCGATATCGCCAGTCCCAATGACACTCATAAAGAGATCGCCCTCGCCGCCGCAGCAGCCGGCAAGATCATCCTGTGCGAGAAGCCGCTTGGCCGCAACGCAACAGAATCTGAAGAGATGGTCGCAGCCGTAGAAGCGGCCGGCGTCAAGAACATGGTCTGGTACAACTACCGCCGTGTGCCCGCCGTTACGATGGCAAAGCAACTGGTAGATGAAGGTCGTCTTGGCAGAATCTTCCACTATCGGGCCAAATTTCTCCAGGACTGGACGATCAATGCGGACTTGCCTCAAGGCGGGGCTGCTCTCTGGCGCCTCGACGTTGATGTCGCTGGCAGCGGGGTCACCGGCGATCTTCTGGCTCACTGCATCGACACTGCGATGTGGCTTAACGGGCCCATCCTAGAAGTTTCGGCAATGACTGAAACCTTCATCAAAGAACGCATGCACAACCTGACTGGCAAAGTTGAAAAGGTCGGCATCGACGACGCCAGCATCTTCATGGCCCGCTTCGCCAACGGCTCACTGGCCACCTTTGAAGCCACTCGCTATGCCAGAGGCCATAAGGCGCTCTACACGCTTGAAATGAACGGCGAGAAAGCCTCTCTCTTCTGGGATCTCCACGATCTGCATCGCCTGCAGTACTTCGATCATGCCGATGAAGGAAAGCTTCGCGCCTGGCGCAATATCCACGTCTCAGACGGCGACCAGCCCTACATGAAAAACTGGTGGGTTCCAGGCCTTCAGATCGGCTACGAACATAGCTTTGTTCATCAGGTTGCAGATTTCGTGACCGGATTAGGGGAGGGAACTACCCCGAGCCCCACCTTCCGTGAAGCGCTCCAGACCGATTACGTTACCGACGCCGTCCTGAAGAGCGCCCGCGAGCGTAACTGGCAACCCGTCAAGCGGAGCTAGCACTAAGGCAGATGCAATGAAAACTGCATTGGTAGACCGGGTCCATCGGGTTTTCGCAAACCTCGGCCCCGGCCTGATTACCGGCGCGGCTGATGACGATCCTTCCGGCATCTCCACCT
>CAZZGS010000279.1:0-6107 GCA_964653845.1 uncultured Bryobacter sp. | reverse complement strand
GTCGAAGGGCAGCGGTGGCTGCTGCGCGTGAAGTTTGCCGGCCGATTTTTGCTCCGGCGAACAGCAGCATGCCGATGGACCAAGGATTGCTGACAGTAGATACAGCGAAGAGCAGTTCAGACGAGTTTGGAATAAAAGGAGAAAGAAAATTATGTTAAGACAAGCCAAAGATTTTAAAGGCTACAAACTAAGCGCCCGCGATGGTGAGATCGGTAGTGTCAAAGAGTTTTACTTCGATGACCAGAGTTGGGCAGTTCGATATCTAATTGCTGAAACTGGCAATTGGCTAACCGGCCGTCAGGTTCTAATTTCGCCTTACGCACTGGAGCCGGCCCGTACAGATGACAAAGTCATCCCGGTGGACCTGTCCAAAAAGCAGATCGAAGACAGTCCATCCTTGGATGCCGACAAACCAGTTTCCCGCCAGTACGAAATGCTGTACTACCCCTATTACGGCTATCCGGGATACTGGGGTGGACCGTACATGTGGGGATACGGAGGCTATCCTGTTCGCGGACAAGGTGGATGGTCCGAAACCACTCGTCACGACGAAAACGACGATCCTCACCTTCGCAGCACGGAAGATGTCACTGGCCGGACTATCAAGGCCCAGGACGGAGAGATCGGAGACGTCGAGGATTTTGTCATTGATGACGAGACGTGGGCCATTCGTTACTTGATCGTTGACACAGGAAACTGGTGGCCGGGCAAAAAGGTCCTGGTGTCGACACAATGGATTGAAAAAATCAGTTGGGAGGAGTCGAAAGTCTTTATCGACTTGACTCGTGAAGCCATCAAAAATGGGCCCGAATTTACGAAAGAAGCTCTCATCACCCGCGATTACGAAACAAAATTGTATCGGCACTACAACCGCGAGGGGTACTGGGGGGATGAATTGGCTCAGGAGTCTGGCCAAGGAGATCGACAAAAGTCGTATCACGCAGGACAAGGCTGATTTCAAAGGAAGCTTGCGGGCCATGAAACTCATCCAGGAGATCCGTTTCTTGGCCTTCCTTTACAACGCTCTCGAAGTTCCGATCGCCAGAGGTTCTCTATCCCCGCACTTTGGTGGATAACCAGAGCTTTCGCCTGTTTAGACGCTTTTTGCATCGGCCGAGGAGAAACAAGCAATGAGCGCGGCAACCACAGCAACTTTCAATCCGGCGCAACTGGATCAACTTGCCATCAATACCATCCGGTTCCTATCGGTTGACGCCGTACAAAAGGCCGACAGTGGCCATCCGGGATTGCCTCTGGAAGCCGCGCCCATGACCTACGTGTTGTGGGCCCGGTTTTTGCAGCACAATCCCCGGAATCCGCAATGGCTCAATCGGGATCGTTTCGTCCTCTCGGCCGGACATGGTTCAGCGTTGCTTTACAGCTTGCTGCACCTCACCGGCTACGAAGTGCCGCTCGATCAGATCAAGAAATTCCGCCAGTGGGGCAGTATCACGCTTGGTCATCCGGAGCGTGATCTGACACCTGGCGTTGAAACCACCACTGGGCCAGTCGGCCAGGGGTTCGGAAATGGCGTAGGGATGGCGATTTCGGAAGCACACCTTGAGGCGCGTTACAACCGGCCGGGGTTCGAGATCTTCAATCACTTCACCTACGGATTAGTCAGCGATGGCGATCTTATGGAGGGCGTTGCTTCCGAAGCGGCCTCACTAGCCGGACAGTTGGAACTGGGCAAGCTCATTTACCTGTTCGACGACAACCATGTTACGCTCTCCGCCGGTACGAACATCGCTTCTAACTAAGACCATGCGAAGCGCTTCGACGCATATGGCTGGCACACGCAATCGGTGAAGGACGGAAATGAGTTGGAAGCGATCGATGGGGCTCTACGAGTAGCGAAAAGCGAAACGAAACGTCCTTCTCTAATTCTCGTCCGAACCCACTTGGGCTTTGGCTCCCCGAAGCAGGACTCCTTTGAAGCGCACGGTTCGCCGCTAGGCGTTGAGGATGTGAAGCTGACGAAACGTAAGCTGGGCTGGCCGGTCGAACCGCTCTTCGATGTTCCCGCCGAAGTGCTCGCCCATCTTCGCGAGGCCCTGCCGCGCGGTGAGCGCTTGGAGTCGGAATGGCGGGAGTTATTCGGCCGCTATGCCGCCAAACATCCCGACCTGGCCCGTGAGTTTGAAACAGTGATGCGTGGCGAACTGCCCGCCGGTTGGGATGCGGATATTCCTGTCTTTCCCGCCGACCCGAAGGGGATGAAAACGCGGGTTGCCGCCGGCAAAGTCATGGCCGCGATTGCGCCTAAGCTTCCTGCGCTGATGGGCGGTTCCGCAGATCTGGATCCCTCGACGCACACGCAGCTAAAAGGCGCTGGCGATTTTGAATCCTCCGATAGCGCATCCGGCGACAGGCAAGGCTCGAGCGGCGGGGGCTGGAATTACGCTGGGCGTAACTTACACTTCGGTATTCGCGAGCACGGGATGGGGGTAATTCTCAACGGAATGGCCGTGCACGGGGGCATCATCCCCTACGGCGCGACCTTTCTAATCTTCTCCGATTACATGCGACCTCCCATGCGGTTAGCGGCCATGATGAAGCAGCGTGTTATCTACGTGTTCACCCACGACAGCATCGCGCTGGGCGAAGACGGGGCCACGCACCAGCCCGTGGAACAACTGGCCAACCTGCGCGCCGTTCCGGGCCTGGTTGTGATCCGGCCCTGCGATGCGAACGAAGCCGCAGAAGCTTGGCGTGTCGCGGTTGAGTCGCGGGAACGTCCCGTCGCGTTGATCCTGACTCGCCAGGACGTACCCACCCTGGACCGCAGCCGCTATGCCCCCGCCGCCGCGTTGAAACAAGGGGCCTACTCCTGGCCGAGGCGCCCAACGGCCGCCCCCACATCATTTTGATCGCGACTGGATCGGAAGTGAGTCTAATCGTATAAGCACAGCGTGAATTGGAAAGCAAAAACGTGCAGATGCGCCTTGTGGCCATGCCCAGTTGGGAGTTGTTCGATGCACAATCGGAGGCATATCGCCGCACGGTATTTCCGCCTGGAGTCCGCGTGCGGCTGGCTGTGGAAGCCGGTGCGACGCAAGGATGGCATCGTTATGTCGGCGATCTCGGCGATGTGATTGGCATCGATCATTTTGGTGCTTCCGCGCCTGGGCCGGTGCTGATGCGCGAATACGGGTTTACCGTGGACAACGTCTGCGAGCGGGCACTGGCTCTGCTGGGGAAGCATCATGTCCGATTTCCCTAAACGAATCGGTATCGCTGCAGATCATGGTGGTTTTGAGTCGGGAGAATTTCTGGTCGGGATGTTGCGTGAGGCTCACTATGAGGTTGTCGACTTTGGGGACGAACAACCGAATCCGGACGATGATTATCCCGGCTTTGTCGTGCCCTTGGCCCGCGCGGTTGCGCTCGGAGAGTTGGACCGCAGGATGGCCATCTGCGGCAGTGGCGTCGGCTCATGCATCGCCGCCTACAAAATGCCCGGGGTGCGGGCGTGTCTGATCCATGAGAGCTTCTCGGCGCACCAAGGCGTCGAAGACGACGACATGAACGTGATTTGTCTGGTCGGTCGCGTAATCACCAACAGGGTTGCTTGGGAGTTAGTCGGAATATTTCTGCACGCACGCTTCAGCGGCGCGGAGCGTCATCGCCGCCGCGTGACGAAGGTGGCAAGTTTGGAAAACAGGACGGTAGGATCATGAGCGGCAACCCCTTCACACGTTTGGAAACGCCGGACCGGGTTTCGCCCGTTGGTTGCTGCGGCGGTTGACCGCCGCTTCCACCGGCCGAGCTCCGCAAGTGAACATCCTAAGTCGAGTTTCTTAGTCTCGACCTCGTAAACGGAGTCTAGCTTGTCGTCTAGCCGCCTTTCAATTGCCGGCACACTTTTCACCTTTACGGGCATCCCAGACTGTGCCTCGATTTCGGTTAATGAAGCAATCGGAAACTGCCAGAAAAAATGGCGGGCATCTATATAGCCCGCCATCCGCCTTTTTACCTGGATAGGCGCTGGAGATCAACAGATCTGACCCGACCGTTGGCCAAATTAACCGAGCACGAGAATTGGAAATTGGCACCGCTCCACCAGCCCCGCCGTGCCGCCGCGAATCCATCCACAAAATCATTCCGGCCCGGATTATTATCGGGTACCACATTGCTGAAAGTGACTCTTCCAAAGCCCTCACGCTGAATTCGCTCTTCCACATCTGCCTGACAGACTTGAATAGCCCGTGCCGCGCCGTCGGAATTCCACCTTCCGAATTCGTCATAATATCTACGATCGCGATAGTCTCCGGGGCTGTCGGAGCCGCGCCGATCGTCATATCTTGAATTGGGCCCACGCCATCCACGCGTATCCCGGTTATCAAATTGACCGTTCGATCCCCGCCATTCAAGATCGACGGTATAACCTTCTGGACCACCTTTCGGGTCGTCAATCCTAAATACAACGCGGCCCCGGTTCGTCCGCGGATCCCGAATGAGCTGAACGGTTCCTCTCCCATCAATCCCACGGAATCGGAAGTCATGGGGATAAGCGGGCAGCGTTCCATTGCAGTCGAAGCGCAGCCATACTGGAACTCGTCCGGAGAGATTCCGCATCCGGCCCTGGTTGCCACGTACTTCAACTTCGGCGGCTCCATCAACACTCACCTCGATTGTGCACTTTCCGTCCACAGCATTCCCGGTGATGTTTGCGCGGCGCGTCACTTGTTGGGCAGTTCCCGGGACTGTCGCAATAAACGTGGCAAGCAAGGGCAGATAAAGGTTCTTCATAGCGTTTCTCCTCCTTGAGGTGCATGTACCGCCTCTTTGCTGTTTCACCGTTTGGATTCTGGATAGTTGCGCACGCGGTAGTCCTGAAGTGTCGGCAGATCGTAAGTGAGGGCAAGCGCATTCAGATCGGCTCTGAGTAATCTCCAGTCCCGCTCCGCATCCGCAGAAAACGTGCGATACAACATGATGCGATTGATACCTGCGGCAATCGCGAGCATCGTGTTGACACGCTGCTCCATGTCTCGAATCTGGTTCTTGCTTTGATCCTTCTTCAGATGATCGAGCATGTCCTCGAGATCTTGTGTCCATCGGCGCAAACGGTCTTCGCGATCGGTGTCGTTGAGCGGGCCGCGGTCCAACGCTTTTTCGAAATGCTTTCGGAAGCCATTGCTGTGCTGCTCCATCCGCTGCACGAGATCGCGAACATCGGTCCTGGTGTAAATGACCACCTCACGAGGCTGGGCAGTGCTGGTAGAAGCGGATACGACTGTGAGCAGGAATGCTCCTGTTAGTAGCTTGCAGAAGAACATCATAAGTCATCTCCTTTTGTGTGTCGCTGTGCGACATCTCTTTCGGTTCGTGCACGCAGGGGTCCATTCGATCAGCATAGGCAGGGTGCGCACGGGAAGCGGGCAGCCGCCTTGGGCGCAGCCCGCCGGTTTGGGCAGTCGCCGTGCGCCCCATTGGTCCTGATCTGCCGGCACCTGAAGTGAACTTGCTCGAAGGCAGCTTGTCCGCTCAGCAGCTCGTTGTCGATTGCCAGCAGCTGTTTCAAGAAAAGACGAGCTCAACCATGACGACCACTTCCATTTACTTGTGTCCTTTACTGCGGCCGCACTTTGGATCCAATCTTCTGCTGCTGCTAGGCCCCGTCTCCAGTCAGCGCAGGAGTAGAGCACCTGTGTTGAGCAGTCGGGCTGACCCTCCGCGGACACATGACCATATCCGGTCGAAACTCACCAGCGATTTCAGGAACGGTCATCCGAGAAAGTGTCCGTTTTAGATATGGAATCCTATGCGCTGGCCTTTAGTCTCTACCATTGCCAGCCGACTCAACCGATGCGGGACGCTCGCATCGGAGTCGGATCGAGGACCGTCAGGCTCGAGCTGAGGGTAGGAGATTTTGGGCTAATGTCTCAGCCTTCCCAGGTTCAATCGGCGCGCCGTCGTTCAACAGGTCGGCAAACGATTGTTGGTGGATAGCCGGCGTTTGGCAACCGTCGTGCCTATCGATTTTCATGAAACAAAATTTGTTCAGTGTCGCGGCCTGCCTCTTTGTGGTCTCCTGCCAAACGGCAAACACCCAAGGGCAAACGGAGTCGCGCACAATTCCGAACGAAGCGGCCCGGGCAACC
>CAZZGS010000278.1:2239-6120 GCA_964653845.1 uncultured Bryobacter sp. | reverse complement strand
GAGCGCATCCTCAAACTCGGTGCCGCCCAGGAACGCCGCGCCGACAAAGCCCTCACCGAACTCAAGAAAATCCAGACAGACCGAATCCTCGCCATGGACATCCACACCGAGTTCTACCTGCTCGACAAAAAGATGGACATCCCGGCCACTTTCCCCATGTTCGAAGTCCGCAAATCAGACCTCACCAAAACCAGCGCAGGCATCCTCGCCATCCGGCTCATGGCCCTCCTCCCCGAGGCACGCGCCATCATGGAAAACCATGTCCCCGGCACAAACACCGCCAGCGCCTGACTGCTTGCGGCATTCGAGCGGGCGATAGCCATGGACGCAACAGATCCCTTGGCAGAAACCAATCTCTCAGTGGCGCTGTTGAAGTTGGGACGATTTTCCGAAGCAGAAGCAGCGGCCAGATCTGGCCTGCGCGGAGTTGGTCTATCTTCACGTGCGCAACTCTATCTGGCGCTGAGCCTACTAGAACAAAACAAGGCTCGCAAAGAAGTGCTCTTTCATTTGTCCAACGCCAATTCCTAATTGCAACCGGCCCGCAAGCTACTCGAACAACTCGAAAGAGAAGGGGCCAAATAGCTCTGCTCGAGGAACTGCTGAACTGCCAAACGAAGCCAAAGCTTTCGGGCCGGCTCAAACTGGTCTTTGGCATTAGATAGAGGAAACATTGCTTCTTTAGGAAGTGACTTCTGTTCAAGTAAACTGATGGCCAAGAAGAATCGTGCCTGACTAGACAGTGAGTCCGCATGGACACTGGTTAAAAGTGAAACGGGCATCCGGGCCTGCGCAAACGAACCCGATCCCATCTTCACACGCAAGGTGTTGATGTAAGGCAGGGTTACCGACTGTGTCGAGATCGTGTCTCCCTGCCAGTTGATGACACGGAGTCCGAAGATCCCGGTGGGCGCGCTCGAGAATTCAAACGAACCCAATGGGTTCAAATAAGTTTCAGAGGATGCGTTGTGTTTGCCGATGTCCCAAAGCTGAAAACGCAAACGGGAATAGTCTCCACAGGATTGGCCTTCGAGTTGACCGGAAAGTGGAATCTGCCCCAAAAATACAACGGGGCTCAAAAGCAATGCCATCAGGCACAAAAAAATTACAGAGTGCATATTAGCCTCGCATTTCAAATGGATTGAAAAAGGAGAACTGCAGCGTTCAAATAAACGGGGTGGGACAATGGGGGCGCCAACGATAGTGGTAACCGGGGCGAACTCTTACCAACCACATCGCTCGATCAGTACGGAGCGACACTCGCTTAATGGTTTGGGGTTGGCTTTATGGGGTTGGAAGGTGGTGCGCCCGACATGATTCGAACATGTGGCCTTTTGCTTCGGAGGCAAACGCTCTATCCGGGCTGAGCTACGGGCGCACTATTACTTAACTACCTTACCATCACGCCTACTACACCGGCTGCGAGCAGGATCCAAATCGTGGCCACGCGGGAGCGCAACAAAAATGCTGCCGCTAGGATCGCGATCGCCACACACCACCAGGCCGCCAGGGCCGATTGCCCCATCTTGAAAAGCGTGAAGGCGCTTAGGGCAGAGCCTCCAACGATCACATAGCGCACTGCATTCTTGATGCGGGGATCGTCCACACGATTGCCGAGGATTCGCAAGAGCAAGAGGATCAACAGGGCCGGCGTCGCCATAGCAAACATGCCAACGGCAGCGCCCCAATATCCTGCGACAAAGTACCCGATGCAGACCACGTAAACACCCATCGGCCCGGGTGTCGAACGGCCAATCATCACTGCAGCATTCAACTGGCCATCGTCAATCCAGTGGCGCTGTTCCACCAACTCGTATCGAATCACCGGAAGACTCGAGAGGCCAGAGAAGGAGCTGAGCATCGATTGGAGGAGTGTCCAATAGAGCAGGAACAGTTTGGCAATCATGCTTTGACCCCATGCAGGAAGAAGCCGGCAACACCAAGCCCAAGAAAGATCGGGAAGGGGCTGAAGCCGAAGAACGATAGTGCCAGCACTACAACGAAAACAACAAGGGTGCTCGGGACTTCTTCAGTCTTGAGATAGGGTTGAAGCATTCGCCAGATGCTAGCGCCGATCAAGCCGCAGACGGCTGCTGCAGTGCCAACCAGGAATCGCCGGGCAATGTCATTCTCATAAAGTTGGATGTAAACAGCAGCCAATAGAGCAGCAACGACGCTGCCGGGTATCGCGCTGAGCGCTAGCGCCAGCAGCGCACCGGGCCACCGATAGAAGTCCCAACCAATACCGGTAACAAGGGCAAGAATACTGGTGCCAGGAGTGATTCGGGCGATGCCGTAAATCGTCCGAAAGCGATCAAGCGTGATCCATCCTGTCGATTCGACAAGGTCTCGCTCCAGAGCCACGACAGTGACGCTGCCACCTCCAACCGTGAAGGCAGCATGTTTGAGAATAAGGCGGCAAAGTTCTCCGAGATCTGGCCGCCCTGGCATTAGGACTTCTTGGTTTCTTTAACCAGCATCTCCACCAGATTGCGGAGGTTTGCCTCTTCCATGTTGAAGAAGGCGTCCCCGCCGGGGTAGCGACCGCGCACCTTACCGGTGCGGTCGAAGACCATCAACGCAGGGACATAGAGCTGTTCTGGCTTGAGGTCGAGGAACTTGCAGATGTCGTCGATCGAAGCCCAGCCAAGAGGGAAGCTGATCTTGTAATTTTTCGCGAAATCGAGCACCAGAGGCTCCGGGTTCTGGTCTACCGCAACGGCTACGGCGTGGAAACCTTTGGCTGAAAACTCCTTCATCACCTTCTCCATAATAGGGAGGGACTTCTGGCAATGAGGGCAGGTGGTCTTGAAGATCGTGACAGCGCACGGGCCGCCTGCCATCTGGCTGGTCTTCATCGACTTGCCGCCTGGAAGGCTAACGGTCAAGGATGGGCCAGCGGGTTTCTTCGTGGTTTGCGCAGCAAGGGCTGTTGCGCTCAGAATGAGTCCTCTACGAGTCATTACTATTCGCTCGCTTTCTTGGTGGCGGTGGTCTTCTTGGAAGGTGCGGCTGCGGCACCCGGCTTCTTCAAGGTGTCTTCAACGAGCTTGCGGAAGTTCTTCTCACGCTCTGCCAGATCCTTGCCGAAAATCAAATCGCCGCCCATGTGCTGGGAAATGATCTGACCCTTGCGGTCGATCATGACGATGGTTGGCATATAGAGCTGCAGCATTGTTGGATGCTCGAGGTAGCCGTAGGCAGAATCTCTGGCACCGTAACCGATCGGGAAAGTTGCTCGCTGTTCGCGAATGAAATCAGGCGTCAACATCTTCGCCATGTCGTTGATACAGACACCAAGCGGCTGGAAGCCTTGAGCGCCATATTCCTTGTAGAGCTTCTCGATCACTTTAACGGTGTCCTTGCAATGCGAACAGGTAGTCAGATAGAAGCCAAGCATGATGACTTTGCCCTTGTACTGGCTGAGAAGAACCTGCTTGCCACCAGGAGCTTCAAATCCATACTCGGGGGACTGTCGCGGGATTGTTGCCCCAGACATCAGCCCGGCACTCAACAAAGAAAGGACCAGTATTTTGGCCATGGATACTCGCATCTCTATCACCTCAAACATACTTTCTAGTGTACCGGAAGCCCCTCTTCGGCGAAGACAGAACGGCCTTCACGTCGAAGGCGAAAGCCACCACGGTCACCAAGACCGTCCAGGCTCTGTGCGCCACGTTGCTTGACTTCAAATTTCTTCCATTTGGACCCGAGCAAAGAACCGTAAGCCTCAAGCCATTGCTGGGCCGATTCTTCGTCTTTCCAGATCGACGCATGGGAGAGCAAAAGGTCGCGGCTTTTTCGATTTTCGTAGAGCTGGTAAGCGCCGCCGCGAAAGTGTTCGACCACTTCGGCGGTTTGAAAGCCGTGCAGGATTTCTC
>CAZZGS010000278.1:0-2229 GCA_964653845.1 uncultured Bryobacter sp. | reverse complement strand
CCAGTCCGTCTGCCTTCTTGCCAAAGGTTCGCAGAAGGATGCTCATATCGATTTCTCCCAGTGTTCCATCGGCTCGGGAGCGCCAGCGCGTGCCCTTGGGCGGTGGCGCGACGGAGACCCTTTCTGGCAGAACACCAGCAAAGTACAGTTCAGGATGCATTACCTGAGCGCTTGAAGCGGGGGGCTTTTCAAAGACGCGCTTCATGCAATCCAGATCTTTTTCGCAAACAGCAGCCTGGAACTTGAATCCATAGGAGTAAGGAAAGAGGAGGCTCTCTTTCAGGTAAAGGGGAACCCGTTTCATTACTGGAAAGCTATCGTCTCCGCCTTCGTTGGCTTGACTGAGGCGCTGCACCAGCTCTGGAGAACCTCTCAGGCTTTGCCCAGATTCACGCGCGGCGTGCTCACCCATCAGCCACATCGCCTGACCTTCCATTACAGCCATGCGAGCCAGAGCTGCATCATCGTCGCCTTTGGCTGCCTTGAGGAACTTACCTAAACCAAAGCGCTGGTCGGCAAGGGCATGGCCGAGTTCATGAATCAACAATTCTGGCCCCAGGCCTTCCTGAACGTGATCGAGGACATAGAGCTTCTTGGCCTTGAAGTCGTAAAAGGCCGCTGCCTGCTCCTGAAGTAAATCGAGTGTCGTTTGCTTCAACTTGAAATCAGGCGGAGCAAATCCGAACATCTTTAGAACAAGCTCTTCGGTGTCTACCTTGCCGGAGTTAACCTCGGTCTTCATTTTGCCTTTGAGGTAACGTTCGAGTTCGGCTGAACTCATCATTGCCGCTGGAACTTTGCGCTTCACAGAAAAGCCAGTCAACTCTGAGGCTTCCTTCAAGTAGAGGTTCACCTTCAGAAGCAAAGCAGAGTCAGCTCCAAAGCAAGGAGTGATGATCAGGGCAAGTGCAGCGTATCTGCGCAATCCGCGCCCCAACCATGCAGCGGATACAAGGCAAAGCAGGCCGGCGCAGATCGCTGCTGCGCGAACACCCGTCACTCGTGATAATGCTCCGAAGAAGGTTGCTCCGATCGGGGCCATGCCAACAACAGCGGTTCCGAATAGCGACACCACGCGGCCTCGCAGGTGCTCTGGAGCAGCGGTCTGCAAAGTTAAATTGGTGGCCGCGTTTTGTCGCATCAAGGATCCTCCGACGATTGCCATCAATAGCAGCGAGAGCCAATAGTTGGGGCTCGCTCCGTAGGCCATGAGCGCCATCCCAAGGCCAAGCCCACTCACTATACTGACGCGCGGCATGCTCGTTGCGTCTCGCGAAGATGCGAGCAAATATGTTCCGAGCACTGCTCCGAAACCCATGGCAGCAGTTAGACAACCAAGCCCCCAAGCCCCGCGGCCGAAGATGTCTTCAGCGAAGAATGGGTTTAGAACAAACACTCCGCTGAATCCGATGTTCATGAATCCGCATAGGAGTAGCAGACGCCAGGCTACAGGATTGCCGGTCACGTAGTCGAAGCCTTGTCGCAGTGTTGCGGCCGGCCCGCTACCGGAAGCCTGCACAGGCATGCGCATCCAGGTTAGAACCAATAGCACAGCCAGGAAGGTCACAGCGTTGAAGGAGAAGCACCAAGCCTCGCCGACTGCAGCGAGGGCGAGGCCGCCCACGGCTGGACCCGCAATTCTGGCAAGGTTGAAGATCAATGAGTTCAGGCTGACGGCGCTGATCAAGTCTTCGCGACTCGACATGTCGAGCATCATGGCTTGTCTGGCGGGAATGTCGAAAGCGTTGGCCAAACCAAAGAGCAGACCGAGCGAATATACCTGCCAGACGGCAATCCAACCGGTGAAGGTAAGGATCGCAAGTGCTGCCGCCTGAACTAGAAAGACCGTCTGAGTTGCCATGACAATTCTTTTGCGAGTGAATCGATCAGCAGCAAGGCCGCCCACTACTCCAAGGAGCAGCATGGGAAGGTTTGTAAACAAGCTCATCAATCCGAGCTTCCACTCTGAGTGGGTCAAGCGATACATGAGCCAGCTGAGGGCAGTGTTGTGAACCCATGAGCCAGTGAGCGAGACCAATTGGCCTGCGGCATAGAGTTGAAAATTGCGGTGGCGCAACGCACGTAAAGCTGAGTTGCGACCCGGTGAGACTTCTTCCAAGTCTCTATTTCACCGCAATAGTTGTAACCAGTGGGGATTCAATGTTGCCGCTGCGCGGCGCATGTCAACGACTTTGAGACACATTAAAGGGGAGTTTAAGGAGTATTTTG
>CAZZGS010000277.1:0-6123 GCA_964653845.1 uncultured Bryobacter sp. | reverse complement strand
CTTGGGTCACACGCGGTTCATTCGATTGCGGAGGACGCTCGGCACGCGGCTGATCCTGACGATCGCCACGGCCACCACCACGCTCGTCACGGCGGCGGTCACGGCGTTCCCAACGGCTCTCGCGACCCGAAGGCACATGAGGAGGAACGATGATCGGCCCGCGCGGATCCGGTATCACAGCGGCGCGCTCGACAGGAGGAGGCGCTGCTACTGCAACGCGGTCCACCGCCAGACGTTCGCCAGAGAGGCGTTCGCCAGGCAGACGGTCGACGCGGTCCGCGATAACGGGCGCTTCTTCGACGCGTTCTGGCTCTTGGTCGCGATCACGATCCCGGCCACCGCGCTCGCGGTCGCGAATGCCACGATCCCGTTCCCGGCTGCGATCCCAACGGTTGCCGCCAGAGCTTTGCTCTGTGCGGGCCATCGAATCTGCGAGTTCCTGTTTCAGGCGCTCGAGCGTAGGTCCGTTCTCTCCGCCATCAAGCCGTGCCGCACGATCCATCAACAGGTTTTCGTACGCCACAAACTCATGGCAGTTGCTCTGCAGGATGTTCGAGGTGAAGGCTTTACCGCCCACAACGTAAACAGTCTTGCCGTATTCTTTCAGCTTGTTGACCAGGGGGATGAAATCGCTATCGCCACTAATAATGGCGAAGGCGTTGACATGAGTGTGGGTGAATGCCATTTCAAGCGCGTCAAGCGCAAGATTGATATCCCCCCCATTCTTGTCTCCGCGCGGGCTGGGCAGCCGCTGTACCATCTGTACAGCATTCTCCGCCATTTGCCGTGCCGCACCTTCTTGGCGGCCCCAGTTTGCGTAGGCGAATTTAGCAACAATATCGCCCCGCTCTTTCAATGAGTCTAGACAAAGCGAGACGTCGAATTCACGCCGCAGGGTTGTCTTAATTCCAATTTCGATGTTGTCGTAATCGACAAACACCGCAATGTTCGTTTTGTCTTGGAGAGGCATCAAGCTCCTCTTGGTTTCAAATATAATCAGGCGGGGATGGTTGCCGCACCACGGATGAATTCCACTACCGATTCGAGTGAAGTTCCGGGCTGGAAAACCGCCGCCACTCCCAACAGCTTGAGTTGCTTGGCGTCATCTTCAGGGATGATCCCGCCTACAACTACCAGCACGTCCGACATTCCCCGCTCTCGCAAGAGAGTGAGCACCCTGGGCACGATTGCCATATGTGCGCCGGACAGAATCGACAATCCTATCACTTGGACATCTTCGTCCAGTGCGGCATTGACGACCATTTCCGGCGTCTGACGCAATCCGGTATAGATTACTTCCATGCCGGCGTCGCGAAGAGCTCTTGCTATCACCTTGGCCCCGCGGTCGTGACCGTCGAGTCCCGGCTTCGCCACTAATACGCGTATGCGGTTCAAGGCCAGACGCCTCCATTATAGTCATTTTCTAGCCCGCTCACTTTACACTGGTAGAAGTGAACTGGTTTCGTGTCTTTAGTTTATGCCTGATGCCGCTTCTCCATGCGGCTGATTTTCCTGCCTGGCAACCGATTGGCCCCTGGGGTGGTGCCGCTCGAGTCATTCGTCTCGACGCTCAAAAGCCCGACACACTCATGGCGCTTTCCATGCGAGGTACTGGAGTCTTCCGTAGCCGTGATGCGGCAAAGTCCTGGCAGATGCTTCCGGCATTCCCTGAGTTAGCCAACACTCGGCTTGACTGTGGCTTGATCATTCCTGGCAATTGGCTCGTAGGTGCGGCTCCCGGCGGGCTATATCGTTCGCTTGATGAAGGTGAATCATGGAAGGTTGTGGCCGGCACCCAACGGCTCTCCATCTTTGCCATCACCTCCTGGCCCAAGGATCCGCGAGTCTTGGCTGCAGGCACGAACGAAGGTGTTTGGATGTCCAACGACTCGGGTGACACCTGGCGGCGCATCAGCCCCAAGGCCAACGCAGATCTTGCCGCTATAGTGTCCGTTGCCTTCGATCCCGAGAAAGCCGGTACGATCTATGCCGGCACGCCTCATCTGCCCTGGAAAACCACCAACGCCGGTGCAGTCTGGACCAAAGCCCACATTGGTATGTTCGATGACTCAGACATCTTCTCTATTGCCGTCGACCCCACCAGGCAGGGGCGCGTCTTCGCCAGCGCCTGCAGCGGCATCTATTGTTCACTCAATCATGGTGCCGCCTGGCGGCGCGTGCAGGGCATCCCGGGAACCAACCGCCGCACTTACGTCGTGACACAAACACCTCACAATCCGGAACTGCTCTTTGCTGGAACCAGTGCAGGTATGTGGAGCTCGAAAGATGGCGGCCTCAACTGGAAGAAGCTCAATGAATACGTAGCCACCAGCATCGCCTTCCATCCGAAAGAAAAAGGTCTCTTCTACATCTCAACCGAACGCCACGGTCTGCTGCGTTCCTTAAATGATGGACAGAGCTTTGAGCCTGTGAACGAAGGCTTTGTCAGCCGCAGTCTGCTGTCGGCAGAGTCTGACGAGAAGAGCCTCTACGCGATCTCGCAGTATGAAGGAAGCTTTGCCAAGTCGAGCGCAGGGGGCTGGCAGCCCGCTCCATTTAGAAGTGAGTTGATCGCCGAGACGCCTGCCGGGGACTGGTTTGAAACCGCAGTCAACCCCTTTGACAAGAACGAGTGGTTGCGAGCATCGAGGCTTGGATTAACAAAATCCAACGATGGCGGGAAGACCTGGCGGACCCTCCAATCGGAGTGGATCCGAAGCGTACACTTTCACCCGAAACGAAAAGGGCTTTGCTTTGCTCTAAGGCAGCAGCGGGTATTTTGGTCTTCTGACGCTGGTGAGACTTGGTACTGGTTCCCCGCACAGGAAGATGCGCATCTGTCGTTTGAGAAGTTAAGACTGTCTTCAGCCTTCCCGGACTTACTGTTTGCGGTTAGTCCATATCGAGGCATCTATGTGCAAACACTACCCCAAATCCGTTAGAATGAAATAGATAGGGTCTCTCTTTAAATATGAAATTAAAACATTCCGCTCTCGCGATGAGTCTGGCTTTCATCGCCGGTTTCGGCGCTTCGGCGCAAACAAACTCTTCGTCCACCGCCAAAAAGTCTAGTACTGGCGGAGGCGATCTCTACGAAATCAATCTGTTCGGTGGCGGCAACTTTGTAAACCGCCAAAACAGCGCTCCTCACCAGGACAATACCAACGGTGGAGTTGGCGGCTTCCGAATCACCCAAAACTTCTGGAATTACATCAGTCTTGAGCAAACCGGCATGGTGCACGGAAATGCCAATGCTGTTTATCGAATTCCGGGAACACAGAACGAATATTCTTTTGGCGCGCGTCTGCGCCAGTTCCATTTTAACCCGGTCTTCCATTTCAAGCCGCGTGAATCGCGCATTCGTCCTTTTGTGACGACTGGCTTCGGCATGGATTACTTCGGTGTCACCGAAGAAGCCCGCCGTCAGGTTGGCAATGGTGTCAACACGCCCTTTGGCCAATTGACGAATCTTGAATCTGGCTTCGAGCTGGCATTCAACTACGGTGCTGGCGTGAAGGCAAAGTTGACTGAGCGCATTGGCCTTCGCTTTGACGTTCGCGGATTCTCAACCGCCTCGCCCAGCTTCGGCGTCAAGGGCCAAGCTCCTGCCGGTGCGATTGCTTACACCCGCACTGCTCCGATGAACTCGCTACAAACTACCGGTGGCGTGACGCTTTACCTGGGCGCGATTGATCAGGGCCCGGTATGTGACTATCGTGTTGGATCGATTGAGCCATCCACCAAGACGATTTGGCTCACTGAGGGCGCGAGTTATCAGCTGCCTGTCACCAACAACTGCCTCGGTGTAACGCCGAAGTACAAGTGGACTGTCGACGGCCAGCCGGCTGTTGGAGATTCCATGCTGGCTGTGAAGGGTCTCACGGCTGGCGAGCACGTAATCAAGTCGGTTGTGGAAGCAGATACGACAAACGTGATAGACCGCAAAACCAAGAACTTCTTGAAGAAGTTCCCGATCCCGGCAACGGAACGGACTGCCGCCTTAACGGTGAAGCAGCCGAAGATCGAACTCGTTAGTGTAACGATGGATCCGACAAATTTGGACTACAACGGCACTTCGCGCATTACCTCTGTGATCAGCTATGACGGCCCTGCGGCCGGCGAAGAAGTTAGCGTGATTTATCACACGAGTGACGGCAGGCTGGCTCCTGCCAAGCCAGGCCCGAATGCAAAGGTCTCCGATGATGGCAAAACCGTAACCGAAAAGGTATTGCTGAAGCCCGGCAACACAGATGGCTCAGTGATTCTCACGACCGACGGCATTATTCTTCAACCCGGCGGCCCGTCTCGCAAGATCGAAATTGACGTAACAGTGGTTGACCAGAATGGCAAGGTAATTGGCAAGAAGACGCCTCCGGGTGGTGGTGGCAACATCACAGCTCCGCCTGCTCCGGCAGCAGTGGCAGCCCCTGCTCCTCCGCGTCCTCAGCCGATGCAGCTCGACGACGTTGTGTTTGGCAAGGGTAATGCCCGTGTGAACAACTGTGGCAAGCGCATTCTCGACCAGGCATTTGAGCGTGCTGCTTCCATGGGCGACTTCGACATACTTCTCGTAGGTCACTACGATGCAGTCGAGAAGAACGTTAAGGTTCGCGACGCCAAGGCCAAGAAGACTCGTCAGCTCGACGAAGAACGCGTGCTGCAGGTTGCTGCTGTACTGAGCGGTGGCACTGAGCCTTGTAAGAAGCTTGACGCCAGCCGCATCAAGGTAGCCTTCGTCGGTGCCGAACAGCTTTCCGCCTTCAAGACCTCGCTTTGCGAAGCAACGGTCAAGGAACGCGCAAGCGGCAAGATCAGCGCGAAGGACGGCAATGCCCGCAACCGTCGTGTTGAAATCTGGCTGGTGCCCAAGAGTGGCCCGATGCCGAACGGCATTGCGGGAATTCAAGCCGCACCTGTGTCGGAAATTCAATCCAAGGGTTGCCCGAAGTAATCTACTCTGGAGATTATGAGTGAAACTTTCCATGAACCCCGTCTCGCATTAAACCGGATCTATACCAAGACCGGAGATCAAGGTGAGACGGGTCTGGTGGGCGGCCAGCGTGTTTCCAAAGACGCACAACGCATTGAAGTATTTGGGACTGTAGACGAGCTCAACTCTTTTGTTGGGCTCGTTCGCATTTCAGCAAGCGATCACAAGCTGGTTGAGCTTGAGGTGATCTTCGAACGGCTTCAGCATGAGTTGTTCAACCTGGGTAGTGTTCTTGCGACAATGCCACAGGACCTTCACCCGAAACAGCCACGGATTACCAAAGAGACAATCGATCAATTGGAACGGGAGATCGATCACTACAATGGCAACCTGTCCCCACTGCGCAGCTTCGTTCTGCCGGGCGGGACGCGAATTTGTGCCGAGTTGCATGTGTGCCGCACAATTTGCCGCAGGGCCGAGCGTGCTTTAGTGACGCTCAGCCACAACGAGGAGATTCCTCTTGAGGCCATGTTGTATCTGAACCGGTTGAGTGATGCGATGTTTGTCTGGAGCCGTTGGGTGAATCAGGCTCTTGGGGTGGAAGAAGCGCTTTGGCAGCCGAATAAGGGCGCTCGCTAGGCCTCTCTTAGTCAGAACCAACGATATGAGTAGTTGGGAAAATCTAGCCGGATTGCTGGAGAAGGCACTAGAACAACCTTCAGACCAGAGGGCTCAGTTCGTAATCGAAAACACTACCGATGCAGCGCTCAGGGCAGAAGTTTTGTCGCTGCTGGACACAAGCGAGATGGAGTATCTGGAGAGCGGGGTGGGGCTAGATGTAGGGTTTCTTGTGGATCCTCTGCTGGGAAGGGTGATTGGAAATTGCCGGTTGGAGTTGAAACTGGGCGAGGGAGGAATGGGGTGTGTGTATGAAGCGGTGAGAACGCTTGAACTAGGAACCGAGCAGCGGGTGGCGGTAAAGGTTTGGCATCGGTTGGGGCCAAGCCCGAGCGAGATCCAAAGAGAGGCGGGCTTGCTGGGGCGCCTGGAACACCCAGGGATTGCGCGGCTGCTGGATACGGGCCTCACGGCAAGTGGACAGGCCTATCTGGTGATGGAGTTAGTTAAGGGGAAGCCTCTGCAGCGGTATGCGCAGGGCAAGACGCTCGATGAAAAATTGACCTTGATCGAGA
>CAZZGS010000276.1:0-6128 GCA_964653845.1 uncultured Bryobacter sp. | reverse complement strand
GCTGGGTGTCGACATCCAGCCTGCTGAGAGTTTTCCGAATGATGAGGCGGCTTATGGGTTCGACAATATCGCTGATGCTTTGAGCCTGTCGCCGGTATTGCTTGAGAAGTATTTGTATGCGGCTGAGCGGGCTGTGCGAACGGCTGTGTTTGGGCATGAGAAGCTCAAGCCTGCGGGAGTGCACTATCCTTCTGCCGTTCGAATTCCGGTATTGCCCAAGGATCTTCTCAATTACGACAAGACAGGTTTGAGCACGCATCATGCGGCGCATGTCATGCATCGTTTCCCGGTGGATGGAGAGTATAGTTTTCGGCTTGTGCTGAATGGTCACCGGCCGCAGGGTTCTGACCCGGTGAACCCGGCTTTGTTTATTGACGGCAAACTGGTGAAGAGCTGGATCGAGGAAGGTGAGGATCTCGAAGGGCGAATCGTTGAGGCCAGGACGATGGTGAAGGCTGGGGAGCATCTGGTGTCGGCTTCTTATCTGAATCTTTATGAGGGCTTGCCGCCGAAGTATGGCGGGCCAAAGCCATCAGACCCGAAGGAAGTGCCAACGCTGTCTTCGCCTAAGGGCAAGTTGACCGAGAAAGACATCGAACTGTTGCGAAAGTACGGAACCAAATTGAAGACCGACCGGGCGGAAGTTCGTGTCGACAACCGGTATGAATCGATTGATGTTGGTGGGCCGTTTACGCAGACGATGGGCCCGAATGTTGCGAGTGCGCAGCGGATTTTTGCTTGTGGTTTGCAGACGGATGCCTGTGCGGGAACGATCGTCCGGACCTTTGTTCGCAGAGCATACCGGCGCCCGGTGACTGCTGCGGAGGTGGATCCTTATGTGAAGCTTTATGCGCTGGCGCGGAAGTCTGGAGACAGCTTCAAGGAAGGCGTCGCTACTGCTTTGCAGGGCGTGCTGGTGTCGCCGCACTTTTTGTTTCGGGTGGAGCAGGATAGGCCCTCGATTTCTGGCAAGAATTATGCGCCGGTGAGTGATTATGAGCTTGCATCCCGGTTGAGCTACTTCCTTTGGAGCAGTATGCCGGATGAGACGTTGTTGCGATTGGCCGGGCAGAAGGCATTGAGGCAGCCCCTGGCGCTGAAGGCGCAAGTGACACGGATGTTGCGTGATGAGAAGGCACGGTCGCTGGTTGAGAACTTTGCGGGGCAGTGGTTGCAGTACAAGAACGTCGACGTGATTAAACCTGATGTCGAGAAGTTTCCGGATTTCGATGAGAGCTTGCGTTACTCGATGAAGCGGGAGACAGCGTTGTTCCTGGAGAATCTGATTCGGCAGGATGGCAGCGTACTCGACGTGCTGGACGCGAAGCATTCTTATTTGAATGAGCGACTGGGTCGGTTCTACGGAGTACCTGGTGTTGTAGGGCATGAGTTTCGTCGTGTGGATATGAGTGGTTCCAAGCGGGGTGGAGGCATTCTTGCTCAGGCAAGTGTTCTTACGACTTCGTCTTACTCGACTCGGACCTCACCCGTGTTGCGTGGCAAGTGGATCCTTGAGAATTTGTTGCATGCACCACCACCACCGCCTCCACCAGCTGTTCCTGGACTGGATGAGGCCAAAGGCGATGGGAGTTTGAGTTTGCGGCAACAGATGGAGGAGCATCGTAAGAATCCTGCTTGTGCCAGTTGCCATTCTCGGATGGACCCTCTTGGCTTTGGGCTTGAGAATTTTGATGCGATTGGGAAATGGCGCGATCTCGATGGGAAGGTCGCCATTGATCCAACTGGAACGCTACCTGGGAATCGCAAGTTTGCCGGGCCGATTGAATTGAAGGGTTTGCTTGCTCAGGACAGGGAAGCCTATGTGAAGGGCTTGACTGAGAAGTTGTTGACCTATGCGTTGGGGCGAGGTCTTGAGAGAGCCGATAAGCCGGCAGTGAATGCCATTGCGGCAAAGGTGCCTGCGGGGCAATATCGATTTAGTGCCTTGATTGAAGAGATCGTGAAGAGCTTGCCGTTTCAGATGCGGCGGGCAGGAGATGCATCATGAATTTTGTAACTGGTAAGAGTGTTTCGCGACGGACTTTGTTGCGTGGTGCTGGTGTGGTGATCGGGCTGCCTTTTCTTGATGCGATGCAGCCAGCGCTGGCTGCACCTCGGGCCACCAAGCAGGCTCGGCGGTTGGCTGTTGTCTACGTGCCGAATGGTATGACAATGAAGGACTGGACACCGGCTGGAGAGGGTCTCGAATTCAATCGAATACTGAAGCCTCTGGAGAAGTATCGTGAAGACATTACGCTTGTCTCGGGGCTTTCAAATCTTGTGTCTGACAAGGCCAAGGGTGGCGCCCATGCCAAGGCTAGCGGGAGTTTCTTGTCGGGTGCGATTCCGAAGTATACGGCTGGTGCCGATGTTCATGCTGGTACGACTTTTGATCAGCTAGCTGCACAACAGTTTGCTGCCGAGACGCGGGTTTCGTCGTTGCAGCTTGGGTGTGAAGATTCCCGGATGATCGGCAACTGCGACACCGGATCGAGTTGCGCTTATACGAATACTTTGTCCTGGAAGAACCCGGATACACCGATGGCTGTGGAAGTGAATCCTCGGTCGGTGTTTGAGCGATTGTTCGGTACGATGGACCCGAGTCTTGACGATGCGACCCGGGCTCGCCGTGCCCTCTACAAGAACAGCATTCTTGATTTGACTCGCGAGAGTACGCAAGCGATGGTGAAGGGTTTGGGTTCGCTGGATAAACGTAAGCTCGATGAGTATTTGACTGCTATCCGAGAAGTTGAGACTGGGATCGCCAAGGCTGAGAATGATCCGCAGCTACCTACCGGTGAGAAGCCGAGCGGCATTCCATTTTCATATGCTGCGTACGTGAAGTTGATGTTCGACTTGCAGGCGATTGCGTTTCAGGCTGATTTGACGAGGGTTTCGACGATGATGTTGGGACGTGAGGGGAGCGTCAGAACCTACCCGGAGATTGGCGTGCCTGACCCGCATCATCCCTTGACCCACCATCGTGGGCACCCCGACTTTATCGAGAAGGTAGCCAAGATCAATTGCTTCCATGTGGAGCTGTTTAGCCATTTCGTAGCGAAGCTAAAGAATACGCAGGATGGTGATGGCAGTTTGCTCGATCATTCACTGGTGCTCTATGGCGGTGCGCTGAGCGAAGGAAATGGGCATTCTGTGCATGACCTGCCGCTGCTGCTGGCTGGCCATGCTGGCGGGCTTCGTGGCGGGCGGCGGGTGATGGCGCCGCTGCAGTCTCCAGCAACGAATCTGTTCTTGAGTATGCTCGATAGAATCGGGGTCGAGAAGGAATCGTTTGGCGATAGTACCGGACGAATTGATCTCAACGCCTAGGCTGATGTCAGTTCAACCCACTCGCCTACTTTACGGCACTGGAATATGCGGTTGCCTTCGAGCGACATAAGGTGAATCCACTCGTTTTCTACGAGGTTACGGACGTCGGTGCTTGCTCGCATTACTTCATCCATTCGCTCTCTTTGAGTGGCCACGAAGACTTGGAGGCGTAGGGGCTCGTGCATCCACTTTTCTCCATCGTGTAGGGATTGCATGGGTAGACCAGTGCGAAGGTCTCCGGCGTTGCCTTCCCAGACCCCGAATGTGCCGACGACATTGTGCAGAACTTTATTGCCTGAGCCGAAAAGCCGGTTGTTGACCGTCGAACCGTAGTATTGCAAGTTGATCCAACTGGCGACTACAACGGGTGCGTTGAGGATCAGGCTGAGGATCGACCCATCGGTGTCGGCCGCGTCATTGTAATCGTGAAGGAAGACGCGCCCGCCCAGGTTCAGGCTTGATGTTCTTTCTCGTGGTGCCGCGATGAAGGCTGCGTTTCCGGCCAGTCCCCATTCAGGCCTGACCTCAGACCAGTCGGCGCTGCGGCGCTTGACCTCTTCGTCGATATTGCCTTCGAAGTTGGTGTTGCGTTCCCGGCGGGCTAGTTTCGATGCGGCATTGAGCCAGTTCTGGATATGATTTGCATTTGCGGGAGCGTCGAAGAGCGTTACTTCGTCGGTGGTGGTGTTGTGGAGACCGGCGATGAAGACGGTGTCTGCCGGAATGGGCAGGCTGGCCCGTACTTCTGGGTCATTCAGGAGCGCGACGGCGAAGCGCGCGTTGATGTCGCCAGCGTGGCCTCCGCAGGCTCCACAATCGAGGCCGGCAGCGTAAGGATTGTTTTCGGTTCGGCTGCCGTGGCCGCAGAGCAGAACTGCAAGGGCGAGCTTGGATGGGTCGAGACTCATGCCTTTCAAGGCACCGGTGGCGAGATTGATGCGCTCTTCAAGCGGGATATCCCAGTGAAGAGGTTCTATTGAAGGTGGATGGTTGTGGGCACCGGACCATGCGCTGCGAATCATGTTGCTGCCGGAGAAGAGCCCCGCTACTTCTACTGAGGAGAAGCAGCCAACGGTTGACCTGCGCAGGAGATTCCAGGCATTGGCTAGTGAGGAAAAGAGGTTGCGCGCCTTGGTTGGGATCAGGCCTTCTTCGACCTGATAGCCTGGCGATAGCAGGACGGGGCAGCGAGCGGTATCGCCCACTCCGATTGGCATTCCAAAAAAGCCAGCGAAGCCGGTAGTGGCGATGGTGGTGTCCTGTGACTCAAGAGCACGACGATAGACCTCTGAACGTACATCGATGCAGAAGACGGCCTGCAGGGCGGGGCGGGTGTTGCGTTTGGGCTGACTGGAAGAGATGAGGTTTTGGGTCAGACGATTGCGGTACGCATGTTCTGCCGCTAGTTGGGCAATTTCGAGCGTCGCTGTTCCACCCTGTTCATAAGGTGCCGTTTCTGAGCATTTCCATGCTTTGGCTGTGGGGAGGAGGGCCAGGTCGTAGAGCAGCCTGATGGCTAGCAATTGGGGCAGAATCTTGGGCGATGCACCACAGCGATCTTTGTAGGCAGCGTATGCACTCCAACCGCTTACGCTTAGCAGGAGGCTGTGGAGATATTCTTCCAAATGCGCATCCGGGACTGGAAGTCGATTGAGCGCCCAGAGGATCATTGCTTCCGAGTCGTTAGTCTTTGGGGCCGCCTTCTTGAGCAGGTCGCGGAATCCCTTCAATCCAGCAACTGAGGTGTTTGCATCGACTGAGGCAGCTCGCATCCAAGCTTCGAGAAGCGGCAGATTGCGGAATGGCATTTCCCAGGCGGATTGGCCCTCATCGAAATAAGATGAACACCATTTTGAAATCTCGTCGGCTATAAAATTGGACCAAGTCGTAGCACCAGTTGAGTCGAGCCAACTTGCTACCGACAGGACTCGAGTTCCTTCTGAGGGCAAACTGAGCTCTGCGGTTAGCCACGCGACAGCCATTCCTTTCGGGATAGCCATCCCTTTTTGACGAGCTGACGCCTGAACGTCGGCTTCGACGATTTCGCCTCTGCTGATTTTGCTTAGATAGTGGTCTGCTGGGGCCAGGATGCCGCCGGTTGTCACGCGCTCGAAGAGTTGTGCGGCTTGGCCGAATGACATATTCATAAGGCCGAGAAAGGGGTTTACAGCGACAAAGCTCTGGAGCGGCCATAGAGGGGCGATTCTGCTGCAGGCGTTTTCGATACTGGAGATCATTGTGTTGGGTGTTTCGAGTTGGACCAAGGTGGTGCTCATGTTAGACAGTTCCTTTGTTTGAGACCGCTGCGGTGGGCCAGAGCCAGGTGGTGAGACGGTTGGCCAGGGTGTTCAAATAAAACCCGTTGCGGGCGTGTACAAACAGATGCATGCCGAAGGTGGATTGGCTAATTCTGGGCATCTGTGTTTGAAGCAGGGCAACGACGGTGAAGAGAGTGAGTAGTGGCCAGACTAGCCACTGCGGGCCTGGGGTGTGCGGCAAAAGAAGTTGGCTGGCAAAGCGATCAAGGGCGAAGTAGCCGAGGGCAAATACGATGCCGAGAGCTACGCCAGCAGGGATGAGCCAGGCAGATTTCATTCGTGTCCAAGATGTCCAGAGCAGCTGCGCCATGGCGATGGTGAAGATCCCGCTAAGAACCGGTTGCTCCGCTACTTCGATTCCTATCCATTGTGCCGATAGAGCTGAAACGATGAGGGAAGTTGACAGGGCTCCGAGGATCGCCAGCGGATGAATGGTTTGAATCGTTGTGTTCGATTTGCCTTTGACTACGCCTCCTGTCG
>CAZZGS010000275.1:0-6141 GCA_964653845.1 uncultured Bryobacter sp. | reverse complement strand
ACCCTAACCCGGCATCCTCGCCCACATCCCGCAGGATATTCGTCAACTGAAACGCAATCCCGCATTTCTCCGCCATCTCCAGCGCCTTCGCACTCTGAAACCCAAAAATATGCGTAATCGTAAGTCCCACCACCCCGGCCACCCGGTAGCAATATTGATACAGATCCTGAAACGACTGCGGCTGCGAAAAACTTAAATCGCTAGTCACACCCTCGATCATGTCGTAGAGATAGGAGCGAGGAATCCGGTACCGGACAACTGAATCCACAAATGCAGGCCAGATCGGATGCGCAACCTCTCCGCCATCAAGAGCCAGGTCCAACTGTTCACGCCAACCGTCGAGTGCTATACGAGTAGCCCCTGCTTCATCGCTCAGATCGTCACATTCCCGCATAAACGCATAAACCGCACACATCGCCAGCCGCTTCTGCTTCGGCAACACCAAAAACGAATAGTAGAAATTCTTTGCACGTGCTTTCGCCACGCCCACGCAGTACTCGTACGATTCGACAACTGAAATCACAGATAGTCTTTCCTAAGCCAGTATCGCTCGAATTCCGCTACTTGCCAATAGTCCGAACTCCAGGGCGCCTGCGCTGAAACAGATCGGCGATCTCGATGACAACGATCGGAAATAATCCCTCAATACGTGTCGCCAGTCCAGCCACAAGATCCCCGTTCCCTAACCAGACACAATAGATCTGGCTAGTGTCGATCTTTGCGATCTGCACCCCCGCAACCTTAACCTCCCCCAATCCGCACTGGATCGGTACAAGAGTCTCAGTGTCCATCGCAACGGCAATCTGAATCCTGTTGCTAAGGGTAAGGCGAAGCATTCGCCGATTGAGAGCGTTAGGAGAGAGCTCCATTGGCTTTACTTCGAATGGAACGACATTGAATGCATATGTCTTGTTTTGCTCTGCCGGAGAGTTGTCCCTAAGTTGAAAAATCGAACTGGCATCACCTCGGTTACCGAACATGATAAACGCGAGCGGTAGGATGATGCCAAATCGCATAATACATGTTAGGAACTTCCGCCACTTATAGCAACTGGTGACGCCCCTTCACTACTTAGAATTTTCCTTTTCCGCTCCATCCCCCATCTGTAGCCGCCCAACTGCCCATTGCTCCGAATCACCCGATGGCATGGAATCGCCAGCGCCACTTGATTCGCAGCGCAAGCCGTCGCCACAGCTCTCGTCGCAGTCGCCTGCCCTATCCCAGCCGCCACTTCGGAATAACTGCGCGTCTCGCCCACCGGAATCGTCTGCAAATACTGCCAAACTCGCGCCTGAAAAGCCGTTCCCCTCACATCCAGCGGCAACCCCGGCTCAATCCGCTTCCCCACCAGATAACCACATATAGTCTCATGCCAAACGCGTAGCGCCTCATGAAACGGAGCCTCGACACGCTGCAATTCCGCCGCAGGATACTCCTCCTTCAACTCGCGCAACAAGCTAGCCTCATCATCCGCCAGCCTCAAGCTACAAAGCCCCCGGTCGGTCGCCGCAATCAGAATCAACCCAAGCGAGGTCTCAAGTACTACATACGAAATCCCCACCCCCTTACCCCGAGCCTTATACTGCGCCGGCGTCATCCCAAGCTCACGATCCACCCGTTCATACAAACGGCTCGACGACCCAAACCCCGCCTCATAAATGGCACTGGTAACAGTGCCCTCTCCATGCAACACCTGCTTCACCCTCTCCATCCGGCACCGAGCCTGAAACTGCTTCGGGCTCACCCCCACAGCCGCTTTAAACTTCCGCTGCAAATGAAAAGCGCTAAACCCGGTGATCCGGGCCATGTCCTCCAGCGACACGGCCTCATCGCAATGATCCCGCAGATACTGGCTAACATACCCGATCGGGTCGACAGGAATCGTCACACTCATACAAGCTCCTTCATAGTCTGAGCTTAGGCCTCACTGACCCTACACAAACATCCGTTTCTTGCTCCAGCTCAGAATCGTTTTCACCAGCAGCCAAACCCGCTCGCCCTTCTCAATCTTTGGCCGCGCATCGAGTACCTTGTACCCGCCAGCCTCAATCTTGTCGAGAATAGCCATTCCACCACGAGAGAACAACTCGATATCAAGCGCCAACCGGGCATCAAGGCTCGGAATCAGCGGAAACCCCTTCACAAAGAACTCGCGCGCCACACCCACTGCCTCATCAAGTGCGGCCTCAAACCCCGCACTCTGCCGCAACTCCATCACATCGCTCTCTGGCACCCCATGCCGGGCAAGCAGATCAAGCGGCATATAGATCCGGTCCTTACCAACATCCACCCGCACATCCTGCCAGAAATTAGCCAGTTGCAACCCAGTGCAAGTGTAGTCGCTCAGCACCGCCCGCTCTTCGTCGTGATACCCGCACAGCGCCAGCACCAACCGACCTACCGGATTGGCCGAGTTCACACAATAGGCGAACACCTCATCCCAGCTCTGATATCGAGTCACAACCTGATCATGCTCAAAGGCTCGAATCAGATTGTCGAAACAAACCATCGGCAATCGCCGCGCCACCATAGTCGGCCGCAGTGCAACAAACACCGGATGCCCACCCCCATCTCCCAACAACAAATCCCGCCACCACGAAAGTAACCGCAAAGACTCAGCCGTGTCCCCAATCTCATCCCCCAAATCGTCCGCCCACCGGCAGAACGCATACACATTGTAAAAATCCTGATGCAGTTCCTTGGGCAACAACACGCTCACTACATGGAAATTCTCATAATGGTGTGTAGACAACCAGCGGGTATAAGCAAACGATTCGTCCAGGCCCCAGCGCCGCTCCATCGAAGCCGCATCACGGACGAATGCCGCCGGCTCAAGGAATGATGGCTGTTTTGATCGCGCCATTCTTGCGTAGCTGATGCGTAAGTACTTCGTTCAGATTGCTGAGAGGCTCTTCTCCGGTAACGAAATCATAAGCCGTGATGTAGCCTGACACCACCGCCTCAAGCGCCTTGCGCACATGCGCGGGCGTATGGTGGAAGCTCGCCGTACAAGTGATTTCCGAATAATGCATCAACTGCGTATCCAGCTTCACCACCGTATCGGCCGGGCATCCCCCAAAGAAATTCGCCACCCCACCACGCCGCAGCATCGAAACCGCCTGCTGCCAGGTCTCCGTCGTCCCCACTGCTTCCATCACCACATCGGCGCCATAACCGTCAGTCTCACGGCGCACAGCCTTCACAATGTCTTTCTCATCAAGAATAGAAAGCGTTGCCTGCGCACCCAATTTCGTGGCCCGGTCCAGTTGCGGACGCCGCCGTCCGATCGCAAGCACCTTGCAACCACGCATGCTCAAAAGTCGCACAAACATCAACCCGATCGGCCCAACGCCAATCACGACTACCGTATCCCCAGCTCGCACCTTCGTCTCATCGATGCCACGAATCACGCAAGCCAGCGGCTCCACAAGCGCCGCGTCTTGGTAAGCCACATGCTCTGGAATCTCGTACATGTTCCGCTCAACAATACGTGAGGGAATTCGAATGAACTCGGCGTAAGCTCCGTTGTTAAAAAGCAAGTTCTCGCAAAGATTTTCATTGTTTCGCTTGCAGTAGAAACACTCCCCGCAAGGTGCCGAATTGGCAGCCACAACTCGTTGCCCAACCTTGAAGGATCGGACGCTCGCCCCAACTCCAACAATATCCCCAGCCAACTCATGCCCAAACAAAGCTGGAGGCACAATCATCCGCGCATGGTACCCACGACGAAAAACCTTTACATCCGTACCGCAGGTCAGTGCCGCACGAACGCGAACCAATACATCGCCTTCGCCCAATTCTGGGACGGCAACTTTTTGAATTTTAACGTGTTCTTTACCGTACAGGACGGCAGCGAGCATTTCAGGCTTCACAGCGTTTATGTCTTGATATCCCGTTCTTTATACTTGCTGAGGCAGTATTACTATCTTCAACGATTTTTCATCCGGATGGGTGGCCAACTTCACCCCCGTCATAATCTCCGGCAGCGGAAAGATATGGGTCACCAGATCTCCAACTGGAATTTCTCCCGAAAATACTAGCCTAGCTGATTCTAGCTGCAAATCGACATCGGCTGAATATGCTCCCATCAGCATCCGTTCATCCTTACAGATGTCCGCACCTGAGATCTCGATTCGTTCTTTATCCGATGTTTGCGCAAACAATACAATTCTCGCACCAGGCCGGGTCGCCTGTATCGCCTGCTCAACGATCCCCGGCGCACTCGCAGCGACAAAAACAACATCTGCTCCACGCCCTTCGGTCCGCGCCCGTGCCTCAGCACCCAAATCCTCACCCAACGGATCGAGCGACAGCGCCGCTCCAAATCTTCGCGACTTCTCTCGACGTGTCTCCATCGTGTCCGTAGTCACGGTCTCAATCCCCCGTTGCTTCAGCAGCATCGTAAAGATCAATCCAATAGGCCCCTGCCCAAGCACCAGCGCTAAATCCCCTGCCTTCACCCCAGACTGCTCCACAGCCTTCAGGCAAGTGTTCACCGGCTCGACAAAACTGGCTTGCTCAAACGAAACCCCAGCCGGAATTTTCTCCACTCCATGCTCCACAATCCACGGCATCACCCGCGCATACTGCGCATAGCCTCCACCAGCCGCCTCAAATCCAGCAGTGATCCCCACCTTCTTATAGACGGCGCACTGGGCATACAATTTCCGCGCGCAATAAAAACATTTCTTGCAAGGAATGTGGTGAAACCCAATCACCGCGTCTCCAACCGCAAACTTCGTTACGCCCTCACCAACAGCCGCTACAATTCCGGCCGTCTCATGTCCAAACACACGTGGTGGCTCAAGCAACCCATACTCAATCTTCTTCAGATCCGTATGACAAATCCCGCACGCCTCCACCCGAATCAGAATCTCTCCTGCCCCAATTTCGGGAACAGGCAACTCTTCGATTTCAACTCTCTGCTTGCCGCGATAAACGGCAGCTCTCATGCTCTTAGGCAATTCCGGCGACGGATGATTCAAACGCTTCTCCAAGTTGTTGCACGGCCAGTGTCGCTTGACGCTTCAGCCGCATTAAGTCAGCTATCTTCATGATGCCAGCAAATGCAATCCGGGCGGTTTGAAATCCACCCGTTTCGTCCCGGTAAAGATTAAAATCCAGCGGTAAATCTTCACCTGCCAAATCACTCACCGCTTTGATGCAGGCAAATGCGATCCCATGCGCCTCACACCCATACGCAATCGCTGCCGCCTCCATATCCACAATCTCTGCCCCATCCTCAAACAACCGCTTCTTATCACGAGCAGTCACCGCCACCCGGTCCTGACTTCGCAAAACCGCAGGCACCCCAACCAATGCCTGCGGCTCAAATGTCCCCAGTGGAGACTCGATCCGGCTCACTACCCGCACGTCCCCAATCGCGAGGCCAGGATCCAAAGCCCCGCAAGTCCCAGCGGAAATCACCAACCGCGGACGCTCCGCCGCAACGGCAAGATCGAGCGCCGCCCGAGCGGCACGAAACCCAGGTCCACACTCCACTACCCGGTACCCGCCAGGAATCGCCCGAGCCTCCATCCCCATCGCGCAAATCACCAACACATCCTTCATCTACGCCTCCGAAACCACTCCACCGCGCGCCCCAAAGCCCCATCCACAGCCACAGGCCGGTACCCAATCTCTCGCTCGGCCTTCGCCTGGCTCACCCACATCTTGATATGCGCATACCTCACCCCGTCGAGCGCAATCCCCGGATGCTTCCCCGACAACCCAGCCCACCACGTCGAACAATAAGCCGCCGCATAAGCGATCGCATACGGGATCTCCACCGTAGGAGCCTTCAGCCCACTCACGGCTGCCAGCCGGTCCAGCATCTGCTTCAACGTCAGATTCTCACTCCCCAAAATGTACCGCTCCCCCACTCTTCCCTTCTCTGCCGCCAGCAAATGCCCCTCCGCAACATCCACCACATCCACGTAATTCAAACCAGTGTCGATATAGGCCGGAATCCGCCCCTCAAGAAAATCGACAATCACCTTCCCCGTCGGCGTCGGCTTAAAGTCATGATCCCCAACAGGCGTCGTCGGGTTCACCACAACCACCGGCACCCCATCCTTGGCTGCCTCGAGCGCCACCTGCTCAGCCAGATACTTCGACCTCTTGTAATGCCCTTTCATGTCC
>CAZZGS010000274.1:0-6157 GCA_964653845.1 uncultured Bryobacter sp. | reverse complement strand
TGTGAAAATCTGGTCGAAATTGCAGGCGGGACTATTCAGACCGTCCACCTTCCAAAGTGTCTTTCTCCACTTTTACCCTCTTCGGCAAGACGCTCTCATTTTTGAGCTGAAGCAAAACAAAGCAGCACCTGCGTCTTACCAGTTGATCGAATGTGGTCTCTTTCAGCGAAGATTTCCACGACCATAAATCGCACGCAGTGCACTGAAGACTGCAGAAGCTCCAGTGCGCGGTTCAATTTGATTTGGATTAGGCCGGGTGCTATTGGTTAGGGCTTCGGATGAACAAAGACAAGGCACGAGTGGGGTTTCGCCGACTCCGATTTCATCTTGCCGAATTTGGGAAGCTCCGGTACAGGTAGACCCGTCCCAGGCTGAAATCCGAAGAATCCTAGCCTTTGGAATGCAATTGGGTCGTTGGTCTAAGTGATAGATTAAAAATCACTTGACCGAATATTGCAAAACGTGAGCGGGAAGGTTGATGATAATTTGGGCTGGAATTGGGAGAAAACACCTCTAAAACATTGAGGAAAATGAAAGGACGGGGGTGGGACGGTTCAGGCTGACGACTCTGCCGACGACTCTGCCGCATGCCTACGCCTTTGCCTTGGAAGTTCCTGTCAGTCTTTTTGCGGGCACCTGATCGACTTGCACTTTGTGCTTTGCCCGTTTTGGTTTGAGAACAAGAAAGGGTGCTACCAGCGGAGGATATCCCATCCTCGTTAGAGAGCTCTGTAGATACTCACGGAAATAGGGCCAGACGTTGAAAATTGCATTTCCCTTCTGAAAGGCTTCCACCATTTCTTTGGTTACAACGAAATCAGGCCGCAAATCGTAGACGGCCTCAAACGTGCAATCCACTCCAACGATTTCTTCGGGAACTATTCCTCTCAAGCCAGCCATCCGAAATTGAATTTCAAATCTGAGGGCTTCAGCGCCTAACTCAACAAGCTTCGTCTTGAAATGAAAACTAACGTCGATCTCACCACTTCCCGCGTCAGGCCCTAGTTTAGAGTTTAGTCTGGCCTTTACGAGCCTGACCTTGGACAAAGCTGCATTCTGATGCACGGCGATTGCCAGCTTGACCGAGTCGGCGTCCTGCTCAATTGCTATCGAACTCACGCTGCGTACCCCGGCCGTTGATCTACCCCATCAGTGTCAATCGCATCACTTTGATCTATCTTGGAGATTGGATCTCCAGCCATTCTAAATTCTGCTCTGCTTGTCGAGGAATCCAAGGACTGGCCGGACACCCTATAAACGGAGGCACGCCCGGCGCTGGTGCTCGTTTCGATCGGTTTTGCACCGATCGAAATCTCACTCCCAAGTGCGTTCATCACTTCAGCCAAAGTCTTTAGGGTCATGTTGGCGCTGCCATTCAGCAATTGCGTTACAAACGCGCGAGATCGTCCCAGCCGACGGGCCAGATCCGCTTTGGTGACGCCCTGGGCTTGCATCAATTTACTTACTGTCTCGGTTGCCTCAAGGACAAGAGTCTCGATTGCGAGTTGCTTGCGAAACTCGGGATCCTTGATTAGCTCTTCGTATTGCGACTTCACTTCGTTGCCATCCTTTTTGCTTCCCTCAATGTCCCGCTTTTCGGACTAGCTTCAGTTTTGACCCTTCGAGCCAAGCCTGGTCTTCCTCGAAAATTCGCCGAGCCCGCTTGATCTCTTCTTTGGGCGTTTTCTGTTGCTTCTTTACAAAGGCATTGGTTAACAGAACTACACGGCGTTCCTTCTTGCAATAGGCGCAGAGCATTCGAATCGCTCCACTTTTGAACTCGAAGAGACCTCCACCGAGAGATTTGAACTTCTGCTCATTGCTGATCTCACCATGATCTGCGAGCCGCTGGAACAAAGCTACCAATCCTACCTGGTCCGATGAGTTCAGACTAGAAAACAACTCCTCAGCGGGGTACGCACCGTTCTTTTCGCGGGCATATTCGATGCGGAATTTCTGCCCGACGTAGGCGACAATGCGTCCCATTCCTTAGCTCGATGTTAACCTAAAGCTTAACAAAAACGCAAGAGTTTCTTTTAGTGCGTATCCAGGCACCGGCGGGCTCCCAAGGACTAGTGGACCGCATACACGCTCTTGCCTTCGCCCAGGTAGGATTCGTAGAAGTGCTGATAGACGGCATCGCACTTTGATTGGTAGAGCTCCTTGGTGTAGGTTCTCGGGAGCTTTTCCATGAGTTCCTCAATGGTTACGACTACTCTGGCCCGGGAGGTCTGGTGTTTGCGCCAGTCGAGGACTAACATTTCGCGTTTCAATTTATCCAGAAGGGACTTGGCTACCTTTTTCACTTCGGCGATTTCTGTCTTGGTTAGGGCGATGTTTGGTCTGGTGAGCAGGTCAAAGATTACGAGTTCTTCTTCGGTGAGGTTTTCGGCGAGGCCACGCTTGTCTTCTTCGCTCAGTTTCATCGTGAAGGCAGTGAGCTTGGCGAAGAAAGTTTCGACGTTCGATGAGCCGGCGTTGTACTCGTCGATCATCTTCTGGAACTCGTCGAGGAAATCCATTCTGGTCCGGTTTAGCTTGACCATCTGCGCCAGCTTGACAGCGACCTTTGCCCGGAGCTTTTGAACTTCAATAGTCTTCTTGCCCTTGTCGAACTGGGCCTTTAATACTTCGAAATCGATTTGGCTTAAGTCTATGTAGCGGGACGGGTCATTTGAGACGGGTGGCATGACGTAGCCATCCGCTGCGATGGATTGGTTTAGTAGCGCTTCTACGTCGGCCATTACCGCTGAGATATCGACGGTTGGAAGCTCGGATCTGATTTTCTCGGCTACGACTTTGAAGACGTTGCAGATGGGGCTGAACTCGAAGGCCCGGGCGTCTGGCAGCAGCGATTTGAAAAGCTTGTCGACCGTACCGGCCAAGTTCAAATACTGGCGGCGGGTTTCGTCGTTGATCACCATGGCGGCCATGGCGTCTTCTTTTAGCTTTTCGCGGTCGAAGCCTCGCGCGTCGCGGATGGCGGCCGGGTCCACCTGGCGCTCCAGGGAGAAGGCCGTCGTGGCCGCGATCGCTTCGCTCAGTTCTCGCACCAGTTCGCTCTTGTCGCGAATCGGCGTGTCGCCGCCACCATCCTGTGCGGCCCCGTAGATTGCCAGCGCCTTCTGTAGATTGCGGAAGACGCCCACGTAGTCCACAATCAGGCCGTTCTGCTTGTCGCGGAAGACACGGTTGGCCCGGGCGATGGTCTGCATGAGCGTGTGGTTCTTCATCGGCTTGTCGAGGTAGATTGTGGAGCAGGATGGGACGTCGAAGCCGGTGATCCACATAGCGCAGACGAAGACGATGCGGAGGGGATCGTCGTCTTTCTTGAACTTCGTCTCGAGGTCTTCCTTTACAAATCGTTTGCGGTGGATCGAGATGTCGAGGCCTTTTTTCTTGAACTCTTCAATTTCGTTCTGCGATTGGGAAACCACGACGGCCATGTCGGTTTGCTCGAAAAACTTGAGGCGCTCTTCGAGATCGGGCTGATCGATGGGGTGGGCAGCGGCCAGATCCTTACGCAGCTTAACGATCGCGACCTTCCAGTGCTTCTGCACCTTGTCGAAGGTGCGAACCGCCGTGGCCTTGTCAATCGAGATGACCATCGCCTTGGCAAGAACGCCACGGCCCATGAAGTGGGCGACGATGTCTGCTCCGATGCGGTCCAGACGCTCGTCCCGGGTGAGCAAGTGGTATTCCCGGGCAAATTCCTTTTCGAGCTTGCGTTCCTGATCGTCGTCCAGATCGGCCCGTTCGCAAATTTCGGCGATGTCTTGCGTCAGGTTGTCATTGGTTAGTTGTAGTTCAGGAATTCGGTTCTCGTAGTAGAGCGGGACGGTGTTCTGGTCGTCTACTGATTCCTTGAAGTTGTAGACCGAAACGTAGTCACCGAAGACTTCTTTGGTGAGTTCTTCGCCAGCCATCAAGGGCGTCCCGGTGAAGCCGATGAAGGCGGCGTTGGGCAGGGCGGCGCGCATGTTGGCCGCGAAGATGTCGTACTGGCTGCGGTGCGCCTCATCCGTGATCACGATGATGTCCGATCGGGTGGAGAGAACCGGGTAGCGCTCGCCGTGATCGGTACGGAATTTTTGAATCAGGGTGAAGACGTAGCGGTGGTCTTCTTCGTTGAGCATCCGCTTCAGGCTGACGGCGCTGTCGGCACGGACTCGCTTTTCGTCTTCGAGCAACGCTCCGGTATTGGCGAAGTTGCGGTAGATTTGCCCGTCGAGGTCTTCACGGTCGGTGACGATCACGAAGGTCCAGTTGCCGGGGATGGTCCGCAATACCTTCTGCGAGAAGAAGACCATCGAGTAGCTTTTGCCGCTGCCCTGCGTGTGCCAGAAGACGCCGATCTTGCCCCGATTCTCTTTGATCCGTTCCACGGCGGCGATGGCATTGTTGACGCCCAGGAACTGGTGGTTCTTGGCGACCAGCTTGGTGAGATCGCCCTTGGCCTCGTTGTAGATCGTGAAGTTCTCTACAAGGTCGAGGAGCTTGCGTTTCTCGCAGACGCCTCGAATCATGGTGTCCAGGCTGATCAGGCCGGATTCTTTTTCGTCATCAATCTTCTTCCATTCAGAGAAGTGCTCGAAGCCGGCTGTCATGCTGCCGATTCTGGCTTTCGATCCGTTCGACAGGATGATGACGGCGTTGTACCAGAGCACTTGCGGAATAGTGTCCCGGTAGTCGGATAGATTCTTCTGGTAGGCGAGTTCGAGCTTCTTGTGGGACGCCTTCAGTTCGATGAAGACGAGCGGGATGCCATTGACGAAGCCAACGAGATCGGCACGCTTCTTGCCGTAGTCGCCGCTGATCCAGAACTGCGAGGCCAGGAGGAAGTCGTTGTTGTCTGGCTTGGTCCAGTCGATCACCTTGACGATCTCGACTGCTTCTTCTTCGTCGTCGCCCTTCCTGTATGTGACCTTGACGCCATCTTTGAGAATCCGGTAGACGGTCTGATTCGCTCTTGCGGCGCTCATCGTGCTGCGGTCCTTGGTCAACTCATGGACGGCGATTTGGATCGCGTTGGGCGAGACGCCGGGGTTCAGCTTTTCGAGGGCGGGCTTGAGGCGATTCGGCAGAACCACCTCGGCCATCGTTTCCCGGCCAAGCAGGGAGAGCGGCCCGAAGTTTTCGTGAAAGCAGTTGAGCGTATCCCATCCCAACTTTTTGAAGAGAGCAATTGTGGGCTGTTCGATGGCGGCGTCTTCGGAGTCGGGATTGTAGAGGGTCACCGGCCGGGCTTCTCCGCGTCTGGAAACTCTGTTTCGAGAATTCGCTCAAGCTGTTCCCGCAACGGCTGCATTCCGCCAACGGCGATGTTCCAAACCAGCGTCAAATCGAGGTCGAAATAGGCATGGACCAGCCGATTCCGCAATCCTACAAGCTTGGCCCAGGGAACCTCGGGGTATCGAGCCTCGTAGCTTCGCCGCAAGCTAACTGCGGCTTCGCCGATAATCATAAGCCGATGGTAGAGGAAGGACTGTTGAAACCGGTCCGCCAAAAACTCTTCCTGCGGATGCTTCGACAAGTACTCCCGCAAATCGGCGGGCGCTTGCAGGGCATCGGCGAGATAGAGGTCATCATGCCGCATAAAGGATGCGGGCGTCCCGGAGCGCGGATGCGCGAACTCGCGGCTTCAACGACGTCTTTGTTCCTAAATCCACTTTCCGTGCGAAGAGGTTGGTCAATTCCATTTCGAGGTCGAAAAACTCCCACCCTATCTTCGCTTGCGAGTCGAACTCCACGAGTAGATCGATGTCGGAATCCTCCCGCATTTCGCCTCGCGCGGCTGATCCAAAAACCGACAGCTCTGTGACACCGAATCGGCGGCACAGATCGGCCAGTTGCTCCGACGACACATCAATTCCATCTGTGATGGTCACGAAGACCTCCTGTCGCCCTTAATTCTATCGCCGTTTCGTCCGCGTTCTACTTGCCTTTGGGGGTGTTGAGCAATCTCCTCAGTGATCGCCGCTGCGATCTCGTCGGCAGCTTCGACGGGAATTTCACCGGAGATCAGTTTGGGAAGGAGAAGGTCTCTGGTTGTGCGGAGGTTGCGGTTTCGGAAGACGAGATTTTGAAGCATCTCAACGAGTGGCTGGATTATTCCATTGAATCGTTCGAGCAGCATGGCGTCTGGTATTGGCGACGA
>CAZZGS010000273.1:0-6211 GCA_964653845.1 uncultured Bryobacter sp. | reverse complement strand
CCTTGGGGTTGAGTTGTTCGCGCTGCTGGTCGAAGTAGACCATCTTGAGGTTGTCGGCCCACTTCATCTCGCCTGAGTCTGGGGTCAACTGCTGCATCATCATCTTGAGCAAGGTGGACTTGCCGCTGCCGTTGGCGCCGGCGATACCGAGTTTGATGCCAGGGACGAGAACGATGTCGAGGTCCTTGAACAGAAGTTTGTCGCCCATCGACTTTGAGATTTGTTTGGCGTCGATGAGGCGTTTGGTTTGACGGAAGGAAGAGGTGAAGTCGATGGAGGCGTTGGACACGCGGGCGCGCTCGTCCATGTCTTTGAGTTCATCAATGAGGGCGTGAGCTGAGTTGATGCGGGCGGCGGCCTTGCGTGTGCGCGCCTTTGCTTTGCGGCCGAGCCAGGCTAGTTCTTTCTTGACGACGGCTTCAAGGCCTTCTTTGCGGCGGCGTTCGGCTTCGAAGTATTGCTCGCGGCGCTCGAGGAATTTTGTGTAGTTGCCTTCGACGCGGAAGACGCCGTCGGGGTAGACGGAGTTGAGTTCGGCGACGTGGGTGGCGGTGTTTTCGAGGAACTGACGGTCGTGGGAGATCAGGACGCAGGAAAAGGGGGCTTGCTGGAGGGAGCGTTCAAGCCAAAGAATGCCTTCGAGGTCGAGGTGGTTGGTAGGTTCGTCGAGGAAGAGGAGGTCTGGGCTTTGGCTGGCAGCGTGGGCGATGGCGAGACGCTTCTTCCAGCCGCCGGAGAGGCTGTTGCATTCCTGGTTGGCGTCGGAAAAGCCAGCCAGACCAAACCAGGGGTTGTCAGTGGAGAGGTAATCCTTGACGATGCTGCCTTTGGGGAAGACGGGGTCTTGCGGGACATTGGAGATTTTGAGGCCCTTTTTTGGGGCTACGATGCCGGCGTCTGAATCGTCCAGACCGGAGAGGATTTTTAGCAGTGTCGATTTACCTGCGCCGTTGGGGCCGATGAGGCCGAGGCGCTGGTTGTCTTCTATCGTGAGGGAGACGTTTTGAAAAAGGATTGTGGCGCCAAATTGCTTGGACAGCGATTGGACCGAGAGGAGAAGACCCATTCTATATAGGTTAGCGGGTGAGTGGGGGGCTTAGGGTGAGAATCCGTATGCCGGGGACGCGAAAGAGAGGTGAGGTAGGGCGCTCTGTGGTGATGAATTCATCGCACGATGATATTAAAGCCGCATTCAAATGGAGTGAATCGAAGGCAGCCAAGCCATATTTACAAGCCAGAGCTAAAGCCTGTTCGTAATGCTTTGAATCGAAGTTGACCAAAGAAGTTGCGGATTCAAAGTAGGCCATGTAGACATCGAACTCGGCCTTTGATTTATGGAATGTGGCTTTGGGTATCAGTTCCATTTTCAAATATTCGCTGGCAACAAATACACGATTCGGATCGTCGAGAACAGAAATGGCCCGCAGAGACCGGATATCCAAACAGCGAGAAGCAGAGATTAAGACACCACTGTCGAGATAGGTTCGGATCAAGCCCAAGTGCCCCGCCGAGACCTGATCTCAGCTTCGAGTTCTTCTTCGTTAAGCATCTTAATTCCAGACTCCTCCACCTTGCGGCAGAGCAATGCGAATTTGCCCGGAACTGCGGGGGGAAGTACCATGTTTACTGCACTCTCAACCAGTTCAGTTGGAGATTTGAAGAGACCGCTCCGCACCGCTTCTTCGATTCGGGATTCAAGCTCTGGACTCAGGGTTATCGACATAATAGAGGATCTCAACTTAAGCTTACAAAAAATTGCGCGGCTCCGGTGCTGGTTAGCCTGGAGCCGCGACCTCATGGAGGTTCAGGGGTGGTGGACTACTCTGACGCTAGAACTCGTAGCGGAGAGCAAACTGGAATACGCGAGGCGTGGAAGCCGCGCGGAACTGACCGAAGGTGGCCGGAGAGCTAAGGGCCAGAGACGGGTCAGAGAAGAAATGCTGGTTGAAGGCGTTGAAGGCTTCGGCGCGGAACTGCAGCGTGTGACCTTCAAAGGGCATGAAGAAGCGCTTGGCCAAGGCGATGTCGAAGTTCTGGAACTTGTCGAGACGCGCGATGGCGCGGGTGCCTGTTTGACCCGGGTATTGATCGATGAAGTTCGATACCTGAGTGGTGGAGGGGAAGAGCGAGGGCTGACCCTTCTGGTTGAAACCGATCTCATTGGTGGATGCGCCCTTGCGGATGGCGAGGCTTCCGAGCCAGTAGTTGGAGTTCCAGATGCCAGAGCCGCTGATGGTGGTGGGGAGGGCAGTGCGCTGACGCATGATGGTGGTGATCGACCAGCCGCCGACAGCCTGATTGACGATCGAGTTGGCGGAGCCCAGGAAGTTCTGACCCTTGCCGAAGGGAAGTTCGTAGACTACGTTCGCGTTGAGGTTGTGACGGATGTCGAAGTCGGAGGAGCCGCGGAAGGCACCTACGTTATAGACGTTCTGGAGCGTGCCACCGAACTGGCCGGCGCCGGATTCGGCGGCAGAGCCGTTGTCGATGGAGTGTGACCAGGTGTAGTTAAAGTCGAAGCCGAGGCCCTTCCTGAGCTGGCGGCGAACGGCGAGAGTCATGCCGTGATAGTTAGCGATTCCGGCGTTCATCCAGGTGGGGAGCGCCGAACCTTGCTTGGCGAAGAAGGTGTGGCAGCCGGGCGCGGAGAGGCATTTGCCGCCGCCGAAGCCGGTGACACGATCGAGGAGGTGGAGAGCGTCCATGTCGCTGCCATCGTTCTCGTTATAGACGTGGTTGAAGTAGTTTGCCGTGGCGCTGCCGGGGAAGTAGTAAGCCTTGAGGCCAGGGAAGATGTTTTCAATGAAGGGGATGTTGGAGATGAGGCTGGGGTTCTTTTCGACAGCACCCGGGGTGAGGCCACCTTCAAAGAGGTTGCGGGTGGTGGTGGCCATCTGGAGCCAGGTCTGGCCGGACTTGTTGTCCTTGTAGCCGGTCATTGGCGTGAAGATGTCGCCCTGAATGAGGGTCTTGCGGGAAAGACGTCCGGCGTAGCCTACTTCGACGGTGATGCCGCCTTTGACTTCGCGGGCGTAGTTCAAGTTCAGGATCATCGAGTAGGGCGTCTTCAGGTCTGAGAAGATGCCGAGGCCGGTGCCTGCAACAGCAAAGACGTCAGGAGGAGTAACGGGGAAGCCGCCGCTTGGCGCGGTGGGCAAAGCTGGAAAGCCGCCGGCCGTGGTGAGGCGCGGAGAGCTGGCCATGTTGTAGCTGAGGGGAAAGCCGGAGCGTGAGGCGAGGCCGACGCTGCCGAGCTGGTCGAACTGGGTGACGAGGTCTGAGCCGAAGCGGTCATAGACCATGGCGGCGCCGCCACGGATGACTCCGCCACTGCCGAAGATCTTCCTGGTGGCCCAGTTGGATGGGTTGTTCTTGGAGTAAGCGAAGCTGAAGCGCGGGGCGAAGTTGTTATTGTCGCGGGCGTACCAGCCATTCGCGTTGTTGGCTGGGCCGGCGAGGGCGTATTTGAGGGTTGCGTCAGGGAGAGCGTTGCCTGCGATGCCTGCTGCGCTGCCGGCTATGCGCTGGGCAAAGTAGGTGTCGAGAGGAGTGGTGGTGTTGACTTGGAGGCCGTTGGCTTCGTATGGCACGCCGTAGTTGCCGTAGCGGAGGCCAAAGGTGAGGTTGAGGTCGCGAGTGGCGCGCCAGGCGTCCTGCACGTAGAACTCATATTCGTTGGTTTTGAATGAGCGGGCCTGGGCAGAGCCGACCGGTATAGACTTGCCAGACTTGTCGAACTGGAAGGTGACATCGAGGTTGGTGATCATGCCGAGGTAGGCGCCGACTGCGTTCTGGAGTGGGTTGCCGTTGCGCAGCGTGGTGTTGGCCGGCAGACCGTCACGACCTTTGACGTAGTCGAGGATCGAGTTGGTGATGTCGCTGCCAAGACCAAGCATGGTGCCGCGGCTCATGCCGTAGGTGGGGAAGGAGGGAGCGAAGTTGAAGCGGTCGTTCTTGACGAAGCGGAAGTTGATGCCGGTCTGGATGGTATGTGAACCCTTCATCCAGGTGATGTCATCGACGAGCTGCCAGACGGGCAGGATGCGGCCGTTGCCGCGCACGTAATTTAGCTGATCGCTGAGGCCGCTGAGGTTCAGACGGGGCCCGGTGGCACCGGACTGTTCGAGGCCCTGACGGGTGAGCGAGAGGCTGGCGGAATTGGTGAGGGTCGGCTTGAGAACCGAGGTGACGTTGGTGGTGAAGCCGCGAGAGTTGTTTAAGAGAAGTGAGGCTGCGGCCTGGCCGGGGAACTGGGCAAGGGCGTTGGCGTTGTCTTCTTTGTTGCCAGCGAGAGTGCCACGGATGTAGGCATTGTGTTTGCCTTCTTTGTCGATGCGGAAGTCGAGGCGGCCTACGTAAGCCTTGTTGTTTAGCTTGAAGGGGGCGTTGAAACGGAGGCCGGAGAAGTTGAGGCCACTGTCGGAGCCGAGTGAGTCGTCGTTGCCTACAGGGTACTTGGCGAGGAGGTCTTTAATGAAGGGCGAGAAGCCACGGCGCTGGGGATCGATGACGGTAGTCATTTCCTGAGCGGATAGGCGGCGAGTGGCGCCGTCGGAGGTCTGGAAAGTGATGATGCCCTGCTTGAGGGCTTCGCTGGGTACGGTGCGGTTTTGAGCGGCGGCTGAGGCGTCGCGACGGTTTTCGTAGTTGAAGAAGAAGAAGACGCGATCTTTCTTGATTGGGCCGCCGATGGAGCCACCGAACTGGTTGCGGATGAGCGTTTCGCGTTTGATGCCGGCGCGGTTGGAGAACCAGTTATTGGCTGAGGTGGCCGTGTTGCGGTGGAACTCATAGAGTGAGCCATGGTACTGATTGGAGCCGGACTTGGTGACGAGTGAGACTTGTCCGCCTGAGGAGCGGCCCATGTTGGCACCCTGGCCACCGACGGTGACGCGGAATTCCTGAACGGAGTCCAGGGGTACGGGGAGGACGGCCGTGAAGGCACCGGCCGATTGATTGTCGTTGACGTCGGCACCGTCGAGGGTGACGTTGTTCTGATCTCTGCGGGCGCCGAGGACTTCACCGGTTGCCGTTACGCCGGCCTGGAGGCTGAGGAGTTCGACGACGTTGCGAGTGAGGAGGGGAAGCTGCCGGACCTGGGTCTGATTGAAAGCGTTGCCGATCGAGGCGTCCTGAGTATTGATTGGTGGGGCTTCGGCTTCGATGGCGATGGTTTGGGAGACGTTGCCGACTTCGAGTTTAAGCTCGACGGTGGCAGGAAGGTTGACTTGGAGGAGGACGTTCTTTTGAAGGAGTGTGGCGAAGCCGGTTTTCTCCGCTTTGACGGTATAGTTGCCGGGCGGGAGCTGGAGGAATTGATAGAAGCCGGAGGTGTCGCCTATGGTTTTACGGGTGAGGCCCTGGGAGTCGAGCGTGATGGTAATCACTGCTTCGGGAATGGTTGCACCTGTAGGATCTGTGACGCGACCTGAGAGGCTGGTTGTGGCTTGACCGAATAGGGAAGCCGTTGAAATGAGCAAGAGACTACTTAAGACCCACGAGCGTGGGACGTTTGAGAGAGACATGGACCCTGATCCCCTTAATTGGAGTAAATGTTGGTCCATCCTGCTTGGATGGTAGTGTTTGCTGAGCTGGGCTGATTGTGCGCAGGGCTTGGCGCGGAGGGAGCTACACGTGTAGCGATCTATTGAGTAAATCGTATATGGCTTTTTAAAGCCAATCGAAATAATTTATGGGGTCTGATTCCACATTTTCGGGCGGAGGCGGTCCTCGGTGGCCTTGCGCGTGTTGGTCATTTCTGTGCGGACTTCAGGGCCAAGGGGCCAGATGGTGAAATCGCGGAAGGCGAGGCGAGTGGGCTTGCCTTTTAGGCCGATGAGGGCGGCGTGGAGTTCGAGGAGGTGGCCGCGAGACATCTCGAAGGTGTGCTCACTCGGCTGATAGAAACTGCCGATGGGGTATTCGAGATAGGGCGTGGTGGTTTGCTCGATGTGGCAGCCGACGATGTGGGTGATGACCTTGCCGTCTGTGAAATCGACGATGCGCTGGATCGACTTTTCAAACTGGTCCCAATAGGTTACGTAGAGGCGGCCTGGGTAGAGGGTGTCGCCGATCAGCAGGAGGCCGGTGCGCTTGTCGTAGAAGGCGACGTCGGTGTTGTGATGGCCGGGGATGGGTACGACGTCGAGGGTGCGGCCGCCGAGGTCGAGCTTGCCGACACTGGTGGGCCAGGTGGTGATCTGGAATGCTT
>CAZZGS010000272.1:0-6213 GCA_964653845.1 uncultured Bryobacter sp. | reverse complement strand
CCCGTAAGGCTGATCGTCAAGCGCCGTAATAACGTGCGAGGGTCTGCGGGTCTGGATGTCGCAATCTGGGCAGCATTCAACTTTGCGTAGATGAAGCTGTCGATCGTTTTGTTTGTTGCCGGTTGGATCGGCTGGAAAGACCAGAAGGCCTTTTGTTCTGCCGTGATCTTCGCAGTCGTAACTTCGGCTTGTTGTTGCTTCTCCGGCCAGGGGAGACCGATACGGATCCAGTTTTCAAGGTGAGCCACTTCTTCGGTGCTCAGTGCGCCGACCGGCGGCATTTTGAGCCGCACATGGGTGCGCTTCACGGCTTCGACGAGGAGGCTGACTTCTGGCTTGCCTTCAATCACCACCTTGCCGGACTTGCCGCCCTTAAGGACGCCCTCACGAGAATCAAGGCGCAAATTTCCCAACCCGCTGCCTGTATGGCATGCGTGGCAGTGCGTTGCCAGAAGCGGACGAATTTTCGCCTCGAAGAACTCGTCGCCATCGGCAGCGAGAACCGGAAGCGTGCAAGCAACTAGCAATCCCAATCTGCTTGGCATATTCGCCTCATTCTATCTGATCTGCCGGATCTGAACCTGCGGTTCCGCATTGACGTCACTTCCACACCACACCATAATCTAGTCTGGAGGACGGACCATGCAGTTGCGCAGGAGTCAGATCGGATTGGCCACCCCTTGGGCTGCCTTGTTTGTCATCCTCACGACAACAGTGGTTGTCAGCGTCGTACGGGGTCAAGAGGCAAAGCGCACAGAGCTGCAAGGCAGCTTCACTCGAAGCGTCAAGCCTTTCCTTGAGACGTATTGTGTCAGTTGCCACGGCCAGAATCGGCCCGCAGCGCAGCTCGATCTGAGCGGGTTCACTACGATGGCTGCATTCATGCAGGACGGCCGCCGCTGGAGTCAAATGCTGGAGCGTCTGGAAGCAGAAGAAATGCCGCCCAAAGGAGCCATGCAACCGGGCCCGCAGCAGCGCCGCGCCGCCCTCGATTGGTTCCACTCCGTCCGAGAATACGAAACGCGCCGCAATGCAGGTGACCCAGGTGTGGTGCTGGCGAGGCGCCTGAGCAATGCCGAATACAACTACACGGTTCGCGATCTAACCGGAGTCGACATCCGCCCGACTCGCAAATTTCCCGTCGATCCGGCCAACACGGCAGGCTTTGACAACTCGGGCGAAACGCTAAGCATGTCGCCTACCCTCCTGAAGAAATACATGGCCGCTGCGCGTGAAGTGGCCTCCCATCTTTACTTGCAGGAAAAGGGATTTGCTTTTGCACCTCATCCCATGCCGGCAGAAACTGATCGCGACAAATTTACAGTCCATCAGATCATCGATTTTTACCACAAGCAAAACATCGACTACGCCAACTATTTCCAAACCGCGTGGCGCTTCCGGCATCGGGCGGCCCTCGGGCAACCTGGCGTCACCCTGGCCGATCTCGCAAAGCAATCCGGCGTCAGCGCCAAATATCTGGACACGATCTGGCGGACCCTGGAGGGCCCCGAAGCGGCTGGTCCTCTAGTGAGACTGCAAGCGCTGTGGCGCGCCTTGCCGGCACCGAAGACTGGGCAACCGGCTATTGCCCAAGCCGGTTGTGAGGAGATGCGATCCTACATCACCAGGCTTCGCAAGAAGGTCGAGCCGCGCTTCATTAACATCACAGCAGGTTCCATCGGTACTGCCTGGCAGCCGCTCTTGATCTGGAAAAATACGCAATACGCGACTCATCGCCGCAGCTTTGATCCCAGGCAATTGCAGGTTGAAGGCGAGCCTCCGTTCAACCAGGCGAACGTGGTCGAGCCCGAATGGGATAATCCGTTCGGCCCCGGCAAGACGGTCCTGGTGCAGAATGAGCCGGGCGATCCCGATCTCGTGGTTCCGGCCGGTCAACGCGCACGCTATGAAGCGGCGTGGGGTCGATTTAGCAGTGTCTTCCCCGACATGTTCTACAAGGAATCACGCGGCCGAAACTACTTCAACACGGGTAAAGATGAAGGCCGCTATCTGAGTGCGGGCTACCACAACGTGATGGGCTACTTCCGCGACGACCAGCCTCTCTACGAGTTGCTGCTCGATCAGAAGCAGCAGGTGCATCTCGACCAGATGTGGCGCGAGATGGATTTCGTTGCTTCCATCAATATCCGCACCTACGTCGAATTCGCCAAGCTGGGTACCCGGGGGACTCGAGACGATTTCAAAGACGGCGAGCCCGAGGTCGGCGACATCGAAGTGGATCAGATCATCTCGCAAGAAAAACTCAGGAAGCTCGAAGCCGACTATTTGAAATTCGCGAAAGACGGCAGCAACGTTGCGATTCAGGCGATCAAAGACTTCTTCGACAAAGCGAACGCAAGTATTCGCTGGGTGCAGCAAGCCTGTCGCGAGGCTGAGCCAAGCCACTTGCAGGCACTCCTCGATTTCGCCTCCCGCGCCTATCGAAGGCCGCTGTCAGAGGCGGATCGCGCCGATTTGCTGTCCTTCTATCGCGAGGCCAGAGAGCGTTATTCTCTCGACCATGAAGGCGCAATTCGTGAGGCGATTGTCTTGGTGCTGATGTCTCCAAACTTCTCCTACCGCGCGGACCTGGTCAAAGGTAGCGGCGGAGTTCAGCAACTGTCGGATCTCGATCTGGCCAGCCGGCTCAGTTACTTTCTGTGGTCCAGCATGCCCGACGCAGAACTGTTGCGCCTCGCCTCTGCGGGCAAACTGCACGAGCCCGAAGTCATCAAAGCCCAGGCCCGACGCATGCTACAAGACCCGCGCACCCGGGCGCTGGCCGTCGAATTCGGAACCAACTGGCTGGAGATTCGCGACTTCGAACAGATCGGCACAGTAGACCGCGCACGCTTTCCTGCTTTCAACGACACCTTGAGAGAAGCGATGTTCGAGGAGCCGATTCGCTTTCTCCTCGACGTCTTCCGACGCAACCGTTCGATCCTCGATCTGCTCTTCGCTCGCGACACCTTTGTGAATCCTGTGCTCGCCCGTCACTACGGTATGCCGGCCATAGGTAGTGACGATAGCGTCTGGGCCCGCATCGAGGATGCCGGCCGCCATGGCCGGGGCGGCCTCTTACCGATGGCCGCGTTTTTGACCAGGAATGCGCCGGGTCTGCGCACCAGCCCGGTGAAGCGCGGCTTCTGGGTCGCGAAGAACATATTAGGCGACCAAATCCCGCCCCCGCCACCCCAGGTGCCCGAATTGCCGGCGGACGAGGCCAAGATGGAACTGCCCTTGAGGCAGATGCTGGAGAAGCACCGGGCCAACCCGGGTTGCGCTGCCTGCCACGCGCGATTCGACTCTTTCGGCTTGGCTTTTGAAGGCTTTGATCCCGTCGGCCAAAGTCGAACTCATGACCTTGGTGGCCGCACGGTGGATGCTCGCGCCACCTTCCCGAAGGGCTTTGAAGGAGAGGGGCTGCAGGGAATCCGGAATTACATTCGCGAACATCGCAAAGACGATTTTATGAGCGGCTTTACTGGCAGACTTTTGGCCTATGCACTGGGACGCAGTCTGGCGCTTTCAGACACTCCCCTGATTCAGGAAATCAATACTAAGCTGGGCAAGGACGGCTGCTGTTTTGAAACCGTGATCGAAGGCATCGTTACCAGCCCCCAGTTTCTCAACAGGCGCGGCAGCGAGAAAGAAAGGTGAGCGTGATGAATCCGTTATCTCGAAGAGTCTTTCTCCGTGGCACTGGCGTCACCATGGCCTTGCCCTTGCTGGACTCCTTATCCGCAGCCCCAGCCGCCGCTCTGCCCCAGCGCTTTGCCGTGCTCTTCATGGGCACGGGCATCAGCCCCGGACGCTGGTGGGCCAAAGGCGCTGGGCCCGGCATGGAACTGAGCGAATCGCTGGCACCGCTAGAACCGCTCAAGGCGAAGCTGAACGTCATCGACGGCCTCTTCAACAAGGCGGCCACAGGGCAGGGCATTCACCCTGCAATGACCGGCAACCTCTTGTCGGGCGTACCGATCCGTAAAGGCTCGATCATCCAGGGCGGCATTACAATCGACCAGGTGCTGGCCAACCTGATCGGGCAGGAGACACCGCAAGCCAGCATGGTCTTGGCCTGTGAACGGGCGATGACCGGCTTCCATGAAACGAACTTTTCTAACGCCTATAGCTCGCACATCTCCTGGCAGAACAGCGATTCGCCGGTGCCCAACGAGATGTACCCTTCGCTAGCCTTCGACAGCCTCTTTGAGAATGGTGGCAGGTTACGCAACACCAGCGTGCTCGACCGCGTGAAAGACCATGCCCTTTCCCTGAGCAGCAAGGTAAGCGCTACCGACAAACTGAAGCTCGACGAGTATCTCGCCAGCGTCCGCGATGTCGAACGCAGCATTGAGCGAATGCGCACCGATAAGCAAAAGGCCGAAGATCGCGCTCGCGACGCAGGACGGCCACTCTTCACGATGAAGCGTCCCCAGGATGGCCTGCCCGAAGACATCCGCGATCACATTCGCCTGATGTGCGACATTGTCGCCCTTGGCTTTCAGACTGACAAGACTCGTGTGGCTTCGCTCCTGCTGGCCCGGGACCTGTCTGCACTCTACTATCCGTTTCTTGGCGTCAGCAGGCAGCACCACGGTGCCTCCCACTACGACACCGAGGCGGATTACCAGAAGATCGTTCACTTCCAGGTGAGCCAGTTGGCTTATCTCGCGCAGCGACTCGACTCGATGCAGGAAGGCGAGGGCACTGTGCTCGACAACTGCTGTCTGCTCTTTCTGTCCAACATGTGGTCCGGCACCAAGCACGACAACAAAAAAGTGCCGGTGCTAACGCTCGGTGGTTTGGGCGGCAAGCTGAAGACCGGCAGAGCCCTCGACTATTTTGAGTCAGGCGACGACAACCGAAAGTTGTGCAGCCTCTACCTGGGAATCATGGACCGGATGGGCGTCACACTCAAGGACTTCGGTGACGCCGAAACGCGATTAGCCGGCTTCTAAGCGAGTTCGCCAACCTTGCTAACATCACCACAGGACCCAACCATGCCCGCGATCCGCTTTACGCTCAATAACAAACGGCAATCCATCGACCTTCCATCCTCTATGCCCCTCTTGTGGGTGCTTCGCGACCACTTTGAGATGACCGGCACCAAATTCGGTTGCGGCATGTCTCTCTGTGGTGCTTGTACGGTCCATGTCAACGGGCAACCCGTGCGCTCCTGTGTCACACCGGTCTCCTCTCTGGCTGGAAAATCGGTCACTACGATCGAAGGGCTTAACAACCACCCAGTGCAGCAAGCCTGGATCGAAGAAGACGTCCCTCAGTGCGGCTACTGCCAGTCTGGTCAAATCATGACTGCCGCTGCCCTCCTGGCCAAAACGGCCCATCCCACCGACGCCGACATCAACGAAGCGATGCGCGGGAATATCTGCCGCTGCGGCGCGTACTGCGAAATCCGCAAGGCGATCCACCGTGCCGCCGACATCCAGACCACAGGAGCCGCAAAGTGAAGCGCCGTAATTTCCTCGCCACCGCCGCTGCCGGCCTTACCATCCATTTCCGCCTGAGCGCTGCCCCCAACATGCCGGTCAAGCTCAACGGCTTCGTTCACATCGCCCCCGACGACCAGGTCACTGTCTTCATCCACAAGGCAGAGATGGGCCAGGGCACCGTCACCTCTATAGCCATGCTTCTTGCCGAAGAGCTCGAGTGCGACTGGACGAAGATCAAAACCGAATTCCCCGGCCTCAGCAAAGAATACGGGCCTTTCCAGGGCGTCTTCGGAAGCCAAAGTATGCGCACCTCGTGGGAGCCCGTCCGCCGCGCCGGTGCCACTGCCCGCGCGATGCTCATTCAGGCCGCAGCGCAACAATGGGGCGTTCCAACCGATACATGCACCACCAGTAACAGCAAGGTGAGCAACGGCAATCGCACTCTTAGCTATGGCGAACTGGCCCTGGCCGCATCCAAACTCCCCGCACCCGCAGGCGTTACGCTCAAATCTCAACAGCAATTCAAACTGATCGGCAAGAGCACCAAGCGCTTGGACACCCCTGCCAAAACCAACGGCACGGCCAAGTTTGGCATCGACATCTACCGGCCCGGCATGCTCCACGCCGCCCTCACCCGCTCTCCCGTTTTTGGCGGCAAACTCAAATCTTTTGATTCCGTAAAAGCCAAAGCTTTTCCTGGCGTTAAGGACGTGATCGCTATCTCGAATGGCGTTGCCGTTCTCGCCGACTCCACTTGGGC
>CAZZGS010000271.1:0-6232 GCA_964653845.1 uncultured Bryobacter sp. | reverse complement strand
CGGAGCAAAAGACCCAGCAACTCCGGGTACGCCCGGAACAATCGATCACCTACACAATTGATGTCACAGACAGCCGGGGCCAGCGGCAGCAGAGGAATACGGTGGTGACGATTCGCGAAAAGTCGGGCGAGATCCAGCCTCCGCTTCCACCTGATGTGCCTAAGCCTGCCGCCGATTTTGTGGTGGAGATCGAGTTTTCCGCGCAGGGTCCTCTAGCGCAGGCGCTTGCCGATCTTTGGGACAAGGCTCGTAAGGCGAAAGCTTCGAGCATCGCCACCCTGCGCGTTCGCCTCTTTGAAGCGGGTGCGACGTGGAAAGTTCATCAGGCAATGGCGACTCTTCAGGATGCGGATGTTACCTGCCATTTTGAAGCAGGCATTGAAGCGGACGGTATTGAAAGGTTCGAGGTAGATTTCACAGGACGTGTTGACAAGGCTAATGCGGTGAAGTCGTTTCTGGATCCGCAGATTCGTGCTGCCAACGAGGCCAGTTTTGAAGCTGCTTATACGCTGGCGTTCAAACAGCCGCTGTCATTGAAGGATGAGAGCGCGGAGGCGTTAAGCAAGCGCTTGACGCAGTATGGCGGCGGGGAAGCCTTCGTTAAAGCGGTGGCCGGGAAAGTACCAGCCGAAGGCCCGAAAACATAGGATGACGCCGCAATACGAGCTTCGGATAATCGTCGAGTCCACTAGCGTGTGGCGGCTGGAGATCTGGCAGGTTCCCTCGCACGCCACGCCGCGACTGAAAGTGGCGGAGCAGGTGGCGACGCTGCACGGGTCCGGCCTGAGGATGGTTGAGAACCGCCTTTTGAAGCGACTGGCGAAAGAGAAGATCGTGTTGGGTTCGCTGAAGCCTGGCAAGACGAAGAAGTGGCCGCTTGATGAGGAACTTGCTCTGTCGCTGGGCCTCCTGTTCCGTATACTGGCACCGATGAGGAATCTGGATCGTATCCGCCAAGTTGCCGATGGTGTTGAGAAGATGTCTCGGGAAGAGGCTGGTTATTGGCTCGGTATGGTGATGCACCGGGCTTATCCTCGAAGGGTACTAGCCGCATTGCGGATTCTATTGACGACGCCCTAAAGTCTACACAATGACCAAACGACGATTGATTGAGGATTGGCTGCCGATTGCGGCCCTAAGTGAAGAGAGTGTACGCGAACGTCGTTCAATGACGTCACTGCCACCTACATACTATCTCCACGTATGGTTTGCCCGCAGACCCCTTGTGGCTAGCCGTGCAGCAATATTGGCAAGCTTACTCGATGCAGGTGCAAACCGAGAGACATTCCTGCATGACCTCGGGATTCACGGCGACCCCGTTGCTGCTAAATTGCGCATTGCCAGGGCGAATGCCAAAGGAATACGGCTTGAGACCGAGCCGTACGGTTATTCTCGTGCTTTTCAGCATCTTCCGTTGCCATCTGCGCTTCCCGACCCGGAAGTCGTACTGGACCCCACTGCAGGCGGCGGAAGTATTCCTTTCGAGGCTATTCGTCTCGGCTCCAATACGATCGCCAACGATCTTAACCCGGTTGCTGCGTTGCTTCTTAAAACCACCGTCGAGTTGCCTCTGCGGCACGGGAACGATTTATTGAATCGCTACAAATCTCTTGCCGCTGAATTCCTCAGACGCGTAACTCCGAATCTCGTCGGTATTTTTCCAGAGGAAGCCCCGAATGTCACCACTGTCGTCGGATACCTATGGGCGAGGACGATAATTTGTCCTTACTGCGGCGGAGTTGTTCCACTATCGCCTAGTTGGAAGCTCTCTAGCGCAGGCCACGGCGTCCGACTTGTTGCTGAAGGTGAACGTATTCGCTTTGAAATCGTCGACCGCGAGGCTGATCATTCTCCACGAACGGCGAAAAGAGGCGATGGTGCATGTCCATTCCCAGATTGCCGCCGATCAATAGATGGGGTCGAGATCAAAGCACAGGCACAGGCGGGCCAGATGGGTCAGCAGCTTTACTGTGTCGTCTACAAGGAGACCCGAATAAAGGGCTACACGAAAAACGGCAAGCCCAAGATTGAGAGCGTTCGCGGCTTTCGTACCCCCCGGCCCGAAGATGACGTTAGCGATCTGTTGGAGCGGAAGCTCGCTGAGAAGATGCCTCTTTGGGAAGCGCGTAACATTGTGCCAGATGAAGAGTTTCCGGTTGATGCAAGTGATAATCGGCCTCGACAGTACGGGGCACCACGATGGCGCGACTTTTTCAGTCCACGCCAACTCTACGGGCATTGCGCTGGGGTCGAAGTCTTTCATGACATGGTGAATGATTGTGTGAAAACTGAACTCGATCGGGATGCCATGGCCTACGTCGCGTTGGCCATAGACAAGATGGCGGACTGGAATTCACGGAATTGCATTTGGGATATCCAGAAATATGCAGTTAATCACACTTTTTCTCGACATGACTTCGCTTTCAGGCCTCAGTATTGCGAGATAGCCCCTGCTGTGAGCGGCCTCGGTTATAACTGGACAACTGGGCAGGTTGGGAAGGCACTCTCAGAGCTGATTAACTTGGTGGGGCAGTCTTCGGAGGGTACGTTGCAGTTTGCGGACCCTCGGTCGAAACCCCCAGTTCGCATCACTTGCGCTTCGGCCGACGATCTCCCTCTCGCAGATGCTTCGGTGGACATTGTCGTTATGGACCCGCCTTATTATGACAATGTCATGTACGCAGAGTTATCAGATTTCTTCTATGTCTGGCTCAAGAGAACCGCAGGTTTGTTGTATCCAGAGCTATTCGCTGGCCATCTGACAGATAAAGATCGCGAAGCTGTGGCCAATACAGGCAGGTTCGCAGGGCAAAAAGGAGGCGCGAAGAATCTAGCGGGGCGAGATTATCAACAACGCATGGCGGCGATATTTACGGAACAACGCCGCGTCTTAAAGCTTAGCGGCATTATGACCGTCATGTTTACCCATAAGGCTTCAGGGGCTTGGGATGCGTTGGCGGCTGGATTGATCGAAGGGGGCTTCACCATTACCGCTTCTTGGCCAATCAACACCGAGGCCGAGGGAAGCTTGCACATCCGCGAAAAATCTGCCGCGCGCTCCACCATCTTTCTGGTTTGCCGGGTACGCGAAGGTCGCCCCAAAGATGATGAGCCCAGGTTCTGGGAGGACGTTGAACCCAGAGTCCGCGAGGCCGTCCGGTTGAAAGTCAAAGAATTTCAAGACGCAGGAATCGGTGGAATCGACCTTTACCTCGCCTGTTTCGGCCCGGCTTTGCAAGTGTTCACGGAAGCCTGGCCGTTAACGCGAGGCACAGCCCGCGCGCAACCGACAAAGAAACAAAAAGACCTCTTCGCGGACTTCGATCCCTACGCAGTCCGTCCGGAAGACGCGCTGGAAGCGGCGCGCCGCGAGGTGAAACAGTGGCGCATGGAGCAACTGGCCACCGTGAAGCGGCAACATCATCTCGATCCGCTTACCGAATGGTACGTGCTGGCGTGGGATGCCTTCCGCGCGCCACGTTTCCCTTCGGATGAGGCGCTGAAACTGGCTCGAGTGGTAGGACTCGATTTCGATAAGCAGGTGAAGAATCAGGTCTGTGAAAGCAAGGGAGACGACGTGGTGCTTTGGGATAGCCTGACGCGCCATCGCGCCGGAAAACTGGGGCCGGTGAGCGGCGACTGCATGCTCGACACGCTGCGCTGGGCGGCGAAGGTGGCGCGGGAACAGAATACCGGCGCGGCGAAAAGCCTGATCGAAGACGCGCGGCTTAAGGACGACCCCACGTTCCTGACCGCTCTGGAGGCGATGCTCAATGTACTCCCCCCATCGTTGCCTTCATCGAAGAAGAAGCCGGATGTGAATCTGTCCGGCGCGGCGAACGATTTTCAGGCTCTGGAACGGTTGCGGAAGCTGGCGTTCGCGGAGACCGTGCCCGCTCCGAAAATTCCGGATCAGATGCCGTTGGATCTGGAGCAGAGCGAACAGGCAGAGGAGGACTGACGTGCCAGGACAATACGCCGAGCTGCTCAATCCCGATAAGGCACTGGTTTTTCGAATCACTCACCGTGAGAATGTCCCGTGGATTCTGGAGAAAGGCCTGCACGCCAAGAATGGAGCACTTTCCGATCCAAATTTTCGACTAATCGGGAACCGCGATTTAATCCGGAAACGGACGGAACACCCAGTTGGCGTTGACCCAGGTGGGACTCTCAGCGACTATGTACCATTTTATTTCACTCCATTCTCGATGATGCTGTTCAACATCAATACGGGATACAACGGCGTGCCCAAAGTTCCTAACGAGGAGATTGTTATTATGGTTTCGTCGCTGCGGGATATCGCGGAACTCGGGATCTCATACGTTTTCACGGATGTGCATGCTTATCTTGAGCTGGCCCGCTACAGTACGAAGCTCGATGAACTCGGTCGGATCGACTGGGAACTACTGCAGAAAAGAGACTTCAAGCGCGACAACAACGATCTGGGTAAGACGGACCGGTACCAGGCAGAGGCCCTGATTTGGAAACATCTTCCGGCCAGCGCCCTCCAAGGCGTCTGCTGTTATACAGAGGCTGTACGGGACAGTATCCAGGCTCGGGCGACCGAACTCGGGCTGTCGTTGAAGATATTAAAGACCCCTAGTTGGTATTTCTGATGATCACTTATTACAAAGGCAATCTTCTTGACGCACCGGTGGACGCCCTCGTCAACACGGTGAATACCGTGGGAGTGATGGGCAAAGGAATCGCTTTGATGTTTAAGGAAGCGTTCCCGGAAAACTTCCGCGCCTATGAAGACGCGTGCAAGCGTGAAGAGATCCGGGTGGGCCAGATGTTTGTTACGGAAAGTTCGCGCTTCGACGGGCCGCGGTGGATCATCAACTTTCCGAGCAAGAAGCACTGGAGGCAGCCGTCAAAGCTGGAGTGGATCACCGAGGGATTGGAAGATCTGAGGCGAGTTATAGTGGAACGCGGCATCAAAACTATCGCGCTGCCGCCACTAGGGTGCGGGAATGGCGGATTGGAGTGGGCCGTGGTGCGGCCTGAGATCGAACGGGCTCTCGCGCCGCTGGCCGATGTGGAAATCCAGGTTTTCGAGCCGACGGAGAAATATCAAAACGTCGCGAAGCCGACTGGGGTGCGGACGCTGACGCCGGCACGGGCCATGGTTGCTGAGATGGTCTGGAGGTATTGGGTGCTAGGCAGCGACTGCACCTACCTTGAGGTACAAAAGCTTGGCTGGTTTCTAGAACGAGCGATACAGAAGCTGGCGCTTCCCAACTCATTAAATCTTCAATTCACGGCGGACCGGTATGGGCCGTATTCGGACCGGTTGCGGCATGTTCTGAACGGTCTTGACGGGAGCTATCTTCACTGTGACAAGCGGCTCGGCGACGCCGGGCCTACGGACACGATCTGGTTTGATCAGGCGATGCGCCCCCACGTGGAACTTTTCTGGAAGCAGGCCGAGCACCGGCACCTGCTGCCGATTCTAGAGGAGACTGAATGCACCATCAGCGGTTTCGAGTCGCCGCTGGGCATGGAACTTCTGGCAACAGTAGACTGGTTGATTGAACGGGAGAATTGCGACCGGAACATTGATGCGATCCGGGCCGGTCTGAAACGCTGGCCCGCTGGCGCTGAAGCAGCGGAACGCAAGCTCCGGTTATTTGATAAACGGATGATCGGGTTGGCACTGGAGCGGCTCAACCGATCAGCATGAGCCTGCTGACTGAGCGCGAATGGAAGGTCGGGTACCGCAATGAGGACGGCGACCTGCTTGAGTTGTTCTATAACCCGGCGCTGGAGTGCGCGGTTCAGTATGACCGGTTGACGGGATACTTCTCGGCCGATTCGCTGGCACTAGCCGCGCGCGGCATTGAGGCGCTGCTTGTCAACGATGGCAGGATGCGGCTGATTGTAGGGTTGACGCTGGGGCCTTCGGAGCAGGAGGCGCTCACAGAGGGTTACGATATGCGGGAACAGATTGCAGCCAAACTGTGTGCGATCGATCTGACTCCGCCGGATGCACGGGCGCAGAATGGTCTTGAGATGCTGGCCTGGATGATCGCGCAAGGGCATCTGGATGTGAAGGTGGCGATCCCGGTGGGTAGTTCGGGGATTTATCACGAGAAGGTCGGCATCATCACCGACGAGGCGGGCGATCGGATTGCGTTCTCGGGGTCAGTGAACGAAACTGCGGGCGGGTGGTTGAACAACCGCGAGAGCTTTAAGGTGCACCGGTCGTGGCGGGAACCGGAGTTTGTCGACT
>CAZZGS010000270.1:0-6243 GCA_964653845.1 uncultured Bryobacter sp. | reverse complement strand
CAAGTACCCGGAGCCTTTCGCTCTCTGCTGGCCGAAGCGACGCTCCAGTGTGAGCGACGCCGGCATGCTATCGCGTGCGCAGGGCTGCATGCTTGGCCAGTTAGCGGGTGACGCATTGGGTGGGCTGGTCGAGTTTAAGAGCGCGGCTATTATTGGTAGGGAGCATCCCAGCGGAGTACGTCTGCTCTACGACGGAGGACATTGGAACGCGCTTGGAGGGCAGCCTACGGATGATTCAGAGATGGCTCTGGCCTTGGCAAGATCCATCGTGAAGCACGGCGCGTATGAACCCGAAGCCGCCGCCCGTGCGTATGCCTGGTGGTATGAATCCCATCCGTACGACATCGGCATAACGACAAGAGCCGCCGTATCCGCAGCCGCTACCGCGGTTCGCGCCGGACGATCTGCGGCGGAGGCCGCAACAAGCGCCGCACAGCAGGAGAGCCAGGCCAATGGCGCGCTGATGCGAGTCAGCCCGCTTGGCATTCTCGGTGGTGGGGCCCGAGAGGGCGAGGCTGGGGAGTGGGCGCAGCAGGATGCATTACTAACGCACCCGAATGCCGTGTGCCAGCACGCGAACAGAGTGTATGCCGAGGCGCTCGCCTTCGCCATTCGGACGGGTAGCGGGCCGGAACAAACGTACGGGTTCGCGCTCGAAACCGCCAAGCGGATCGAATCTCCCCAGAGCGTCACTGAGGCGATCATAGAAGCCGGTTCGAAGCCGCCAGGCGACTACTCAAAGCAGATGGGGTGGGTGCTGATTGCGCTCCAGAATGCATTCTGGCAGTTGCTCCACGCGGAGAGCCTTGAGGCTGGCATCGTCAGCACGGTGATGGCCGGGGGCGATACAGACACTAATGCTGCCATTGCGGGAGCCCTTTTAGGAGCTGTTCATGGGCGCCGTGCGGTGCCGCTACAGTGGCTGGATCGTGTCTTGAGTTGCAGACCGATGAAGGGGATCACGGGCGTTCAGCACCCGAGACCTGAGGCGTTTTGGCCGGTGGACGCCTTGTGGATTGCAGAGCGGCTGCTCTGTCTTGGGCAAAAGCAGAGGCCGGATTGATTCGCGGTTGAGTGGAGTTCAGTCGTTTCGATACCCGCCAAGCCGGTGCAGCGCCCGAATCCCGTTGCGTCGATGGATGGCAATTTTGGCGATGCATCAGTCGCATCGAAGGCAAGAGCAGTTTACGAGAGATCTGATTGGCACAGTAAAAAGAAGGAACCTTCGTTGAGAATAAGGACGCTCCACAGTGGGGCCCTGGGAAGATAGTTCGCATCGCGGTCGATAACCTGCACGTCCTCTTTAGGGACATCGAGGGCAACGTGGCGAAGAAATTCCGGGCAGATACTCCAGCCTTACGGCTTGCAGTTTCGAAGTCGGACCCGATCTTAGATAATCTACCTCCCCTTGTCCAAAAAGATGGCGGTTGGGTTGTCTTGGGTAAGCGACTAACTCTGAAGTCTTGACATCAAAGATTCCTGCACTGGTTTCCGGGAGCTTCCGCCGATCCGAAGTACCTATCGCAAGAGCGGGATTACAAGCTGGCGGGACATGAGGCTTTCCAGACCCTAGTCGGCGAAGCCAACGATTTGCTTATTCAAGGCGAGATCAAGCTACTTGTCAAAAGAACCTTGTCAGCCCTCAGTAACTGTGAACTTACTTTCAAAATTCGAGAGTGGCGCATTTCACGACGCAATGCAGGATGAGAATGCGGCTAAGTCCTTTTTCAAGGCTCTGCTCGCACTGTTGGAAACCGCTCCGGTTGATGGCTGGTTGTTTAGTCAGTATGCCAACACCGTATGTGCGCTGCCTGCACTACGAGGACGAGTTGCGACTTGGCCGGTTGCCACCGTCCTTCTGTACCTCGCCCGTCCCGACGTCCATATGTTCTTGAAGCCGGAGGTCACAAAACACGCAGCCGAGTCTCTCGGATTCGACCTGAATTATGAATCCACGCCCAACTGGAAAACTTACGAATCGCTGCTGCGGATGGGAAGGACCTATCTCGATCTTCTCCGGCAGCTTGGTGCGCTCGATTTTGTCGACGTGCAGTCTTTCATTTTTGTGTCCTGCCACGGCTATGACAATGCCAGGCCGACTCTAAAGCGGATGCCCGAGGTCGTGTTGAAGGTTGGCTCGGAGAGTGGCTCGCTCGAGCTTTTGCGCGAAAGGAATGCTGGCGAGGGCTATCAGTTCTGGATGCAAACCAACGAATGTACATTGGCTGACTTTATCGACGAGGACGTAGGCGACCCTTCCTCACGCAGCCGACGGGTGGATTCTCTTGACGAGGCATTTGTTCTGCTGGAACGCTATAAGTGGTACGGCTTATCCCCCATAAAGATCCATCCGGATTCGCTAGCTCACGTCCTACGCGAAGTTGAGAGGCGGGGCGGCGGCACCGAAGAGAAACGCCGGAAAACAACGCTGCGGCAACCCTGACGAATTCGGAATTCCGCGCCTAAGTCACCCAAGTGAAGTGATCAAGCGACAGGTCCCGCTCCCCATCAAAGCGGTAGGCTACTAGAGGTCCGCCATTTCCGGCACTGTAGTCTACGCAGACAGCCCTGTTGGATTGGAGCACGGGCGCGCCAGTGAGCCAGTAATGGCCAAAGAAAGTTGGCTTAACCACTGATTCAACCCGCGCATGCTCCGGGATCGGCAAATCCGGCAATGCCGCCCGTTCCGCAGGGGACAGCATCGCCGCCGAACTGTAAGTCGTGCCTTGTTCATCCCACCAACGCACCCGTACCCGGTTCCGTCGAATGCCGTCTTTATCGCTAAAGTCCTGACCGGCGGGTAGCGGAATCTCGATGCCTTTGGTCAGGGCCTCCACGGCCTTGAACACGGTGGGCGTGGCGTTGTCTTTGTCAGCTTCGTTCTCAGGTTCGTCCGTCGCTGACACCATCAACTCCCGAGTCAGGCAACGGCCGTCATGCAATTGTGGCGAAAGCCACGCCATGAAAGGTGCGTGCCAACAAGCATGTACTACACGCAGGTCCGGTAGATCCAACCAAAGGGGAAGAGTCAGGAACCAGTCGATGATTTCGGCGTGAAGCGCCGGCCTGTCTTCCACTTCCGTCAGGAAGGCGGCGTGCTGTTTGCGATTCTTCGCGCCCCATATTTGACTATGGTGCGGGCGAAGGTACTCGCCGGGGTTCGCGGGATCGGATGTATGCCACGCAATCGCATTTAGTTCGTGATTGCCCATGACCGCAAACGCAGCCCCAGCTTCGACCATGCGCCGCACCGCGTTAACGGCCTGCACCTGTGAAGGGCCACGGTCGATGAAGTCTCCTACGAAAATGGCTTGGCGCTCGGGGTGGCGCCAGGCGCCAGCCGTATTGCGATAGTCGAGTTTGACCAACAGGGCTTCTAGCTTGTCGGCCTGCCCGTGGATGTCTCCGATGATGTCATAGCCCATGGTGGCCAAGTCTGTCTCCTAGGTACTCGTTCAATAGCATCATTGCACCCTTGCAAAACGCAGCGCAATCGGAAGTTGCCTTCCGTCAAACTTTCGCGCAATTCACTTGCCCGCCGGATGGCATCGAAACGGCGAGGCATCAACGGGATTGCCGTACGGCATGAACAGCGAGGCCTAGATCGAGAGTGGGTGGCGGAACCAGAAAACTTCGAAAGGTGTCCAAGACGGGGAGCCAAATATTTTCAAGGGCGTAGCGATCTTTCATCCATTCCCTGGTTCTGCAGTTACATTCGATTGCAGGGACTTTTGTAGGGACACTCCTTCAACATCAGTACAAACGGATCCACAGCTTGGATCCGTTTGCGTGCGCAGTGTCGATCGACAGTACACTTCTGATGGGTTTCTCACTGATTTTGACCAGTCACTGGAATCTCACAACGTCCGAACCGAGACGCAACGGTCTTGAGTGAGGGTTGAGTGAGTCAGTCTTGAGCGAGGGCCGTCCGACTCCCTTGTCGGCACCGCGGTCTAGGCCTGGAGATCTTGATCGCGACGGGCTATGATGTTAGCCATGCCGACGACACGCCGCCAAATCTTTGCCTCAGCTGCTCTGGCCGCGGTCGCTGTCGGTGCCAACGATTCCATACGCGTTGGACTGATCGGGTGCGGAGGACGCGGGCGCTCGCTGCTGAAGTTATTTCAAAAGGACCCGTCATGCCGCATCGTGGCGATCTGCGACGTCGATCAGGGACGGCTTGCCGAGACACGGGCGTCGGTCTCTCCACCGCCGGACACCTATTCAGACTTTCGGCGTCTGCTCGATCGGAATGACATCGACGCCGTGATCATTGCGACTCCAGATCACTGGCACGCGATTCCTGCGATTCAAGCGATGCGCGCCGGAAAAGATGTGTACCTCGAAAAACCGATCGGGCACACCGTGGAAGAGGGCGCCATGCTGGTTGCGGAAGCCGGGCGTGGCAACCGGATTCTCGAAGTGGGTCTGCAACAGCGCAGCGGGACCTTGTTTGCCGACGCCGCACGCCTCATTCAGAATGGGACGCTGGGAAAGATCAGCATGGTCCATTGCATCAACGTCTGGAACCAGAGCGATTCCGGCAATCTGGATTACACGATTCGCCGGCCCGCTAATTCGCGCGCTCATGGTCTCGGACGCCCACCTGACTCTGATCCACCTCCCGGAGTGGATTATGACTATTGGCTCGGCCCCGCACCGAAGCGCCGCTTCAATCCCAACCGCTTTCATTGGAACTATCTCTATTTCTGGGACTACTCGGGCGGAATGGTGATTACCTGGGGCATCCACATGTTGGACAGCGTCCGACACTTACTGGGTCTGGGCTGGCCCAAAGCCGTGTCAAGCTCTGGAGGCCGCTATGTTCTCGACGATATGCGCGAAACGCCCGACACACTGGTCTCTGTCTTCGATTACCCGAACCTGACGCTCACCTGCTCGGTACAACATGCGAATGCCTTCCCCTGGGGGAACCCGAGAACGGACCATGGCATTCAGATCCTGGGCACCAAGGGGACGATGTTACTCACGCGTGAGGGTTACCGTATCATCCCCGAAGGCGACAACACGAATTCCATCGAGAGCCCTGTGGGCCTGAACGCCGGCGATGGCGCGCATCAACTCAGCTTTCTCGAATCCTTACGCTCGCGCAAAGCGCCTGTTTGTGGCATTCACGAGGCGCATATTTCTACCGCTTCGCTGCAGTTGGCAAACATCAGCTACCGCACGGGCCGCAAAGTATTTTGGGATGCGGCGAGCCAACAGATTACCGGCGATAGCGAAGCTTCGCGTTATCTCACAAAGGAGTATCGCAAACCATGGTCAATCACCACCTAAGCCGTCGTGCGCTACTGGGGGCTGCCGCTTCCGCGCGTCTCGTGGGCGCCACTGGACCCGCCCGTTTGCTGGTGGTGACCGGCGGCCATGACATCGACCCGGGATTTTGGGATATTGTCAAGAACCGAATCGAATGGAAAATGGAACATCGTGCTCACGATCCGGCCGGCACTTGCACCGTCTATGACCGTCCAATCGCGCCGGACTTCGATGCAGTGCTGCTCTATGACATGCCGCGAAACATTACTGAGGCGCAAAAGCGGAATTTTCTGGCTCTTTTCGAACAAGGCGTAGGCGTTGTCATTCTGCATCACGCTCTGGCGGCACTCCAGCATTGGACTACTTTTGAAGAGATCACGGGACTGCGCATGCGCGAGAAGGGTGAAGGTGGTCTGCCGCCATACACCTATAAACACGATGTAAATTTTGAGCTACAGCGCGTGGATCTGAAGCACCCGGTGCTGGAGGGTGTTCCTTCCTTTCCAGTTCTTGATGAGACCTATGGGCGAATGTATTACCATCCTGAGATCCAGCCGCTGATGGTTACGAATCACCCGGCAAGCATACCCGTGGTCGTATGGTCGCGAACTTACAAGAAATCCCGCCTGGTGATGATCCAGCCCGGCCATGGGCCCCAGATTTTTGCTAACCAGAATTTCCGGCGACTGATTGCCAATTCCATCAAATGGGTCGACCGCCGCGAGTAAGTGTGGCCTCTCGGGCGATCCGGGTCGATACGCCGAGTCCTATTGGGAAATTTCATTCGGTCGTGAGTTAAAGGCATGTTTATTGATCCGGCTGCTAATGTGTGGACCCTGGACGCCAAACAGAATAACCGGGGGGCGTCGTCGCGGTCAGATCTGTGTGAACCCGTGTGAATCCGTGGCTACTGTGGGCGCAGTTGGCGGCGTACCGGATAAGAGCTGGAGGACACCGAATCTGAAC
>CAZZGS010000269.1:0-6251 GCA_964653845.1 uncultured Bryobacter sp. | reverse complement strand
CCAGCACTCCCGGCTACGCCCTCAGGAAAAATCCCGATCGGTCGCTCCAGCGTATCGGCTGCCTTCAAAATCCTCTTCAAGGTAGACGCAGTGTAAGCGGGATTGTTCCCGGCAAAACTCACCGGAAAACAACTCAAAGCATGAGCTACCCGAGGCAGCAACCAGTCACCAGGGGAAGGGACCTTCCAGGGGCCAACCTTCAGCGGAGGCCAATTCGCAGTCACCATCCAGTGCACAGGCGGATCCACTTGGCGCCCATAACGTTCCGCTACAATCTGCGTCAGCGCGCTCGCCACATGGATAATCCAGAGGCCCTTACGCTGATAGTGATTTGCCACCAGACCAAAACGCGGGCTCTCCGGCAAATTCTCAAGGCCCAGTAACTGCGGCCCAGGTACCATCTTCGCAACAATCTTGCCAGAAAAGTCATCGACGTTCCGCCGTGTTCGATTGATGACATGCGGCCACAAGCTATAAACCTGATCCCACGGCACCGGATACTGAATCATGCCGGCAGCTTCTTGATTGTGGGTCCGGAAACTCCATCAGGGAAAAGCGGCTTCTCAACCGTCGCCTGCCACTTGCCTTCACCATCGAGCGCCCGCACTTCAACAAAGTCCGCCCCTGCCGGAATCACCAGTTCACCCTTCCAACGCGTCAACGTGTAGGGAGAGAATTGCGCCTCTGTTTCTACAGCCGCCCAAGTCCCGTTGCTCGCTCTTATCTCAACGCGCTGCACGCCGCGCATACCGGCAAAACTAACCCCACCCACCTTCGCTTTGTCTCCATCGCGGACGATGCGATCGACAAAACTGGCGGTGTGAATCAGAGGCTCTTTGGTAAAGCCAAGCTTCGGCCAGGTTCCAAAATATGGCACACTGCTGAACCGGATCTCATCGATCCACTTGATGCTCTTAAAACCATAATAACGAGGCGTAAGCAATCGAATCGGGAAGCCATGATTCCGGTTCAACGTATCGCCATTCATCCCCAAAGCAAATAGCGGCTCACCTGAGAACGCGTACGGAATCTTGAGACTATCCCCGTGGCCATCGAGACCAATCACAGCCATCTCGATTGCCTGCGATGGCACTTCACTGGCCTTCACCAGTTGCTCCAGACGAATGCCAGACCACGCAGCCGTACCCATCAAATCACTCTTGAGTGTATTGCTCACGCAGCGCATCGTCATGAAGCGCTCCTGCCTCGGCAGGCTTAATAATTCAGCGTAAGAGAACTCACGAACCAGACGATCGTCGAGGCGAATCTTGAGCCGCCAGGTCTTCGGGTCTACCACGGGATCTACCGTGTTCTTGCTCATCACGTAGAACTCACGCACGCTCGTGACGGGCTTACGAACCAGGCCCTTGCCCCACTCCACCCGCTCTGCTGGAACACTCCAGCGAAATAGCGGAACCGGTTCAATCGCCTTCGAGGCCATACGCTCATTCCGCCACCAGGCCTCTACTGCAACAAGAATCGTTCCTGAAGACATCGCGACAGAAGTGAGAAACTCGCGCCTTGCGCTGATCGCTTCGACCGGTCTCCAGAGCAGTACCGCTACACCAGGAATCAAAAAGCTCAACACTCCCGTCAAGCTCGAATAATCGAGTGACCAGCTCAAAGCCCCGACCAGCGCTACTGCCGAGATGCCAGTCAGCCAGGACGACCTCAGCAGCAACGGCAACCACATCGCAAATCCAAGAGTCGCAAGGCCACCCGTTGCAGCAAATGGCTTGGCCCAGGTTCCCATCACTTCGAGTGTTGGTACAGCCCATGCCGACGGCGTCCGAGCCATGATCCACTCTGCTATCACATCGGTGAGTACTTGGAAGCCCAAGGCGTAGCTCAAGCAAAAGTGCGCTACCAAACCTACAAGAGTTGCCAGCGAGGACTTCGTAATGCTTTGTTTCCACTTCATCGTGCCCACCATGCAGAAGCAATCGCCCTGCCTGTAATCCAATACTTTTCCGCTGAAGAGACTACCGCACGCTTATCAAACACGTCGTAGTTGGAACGCTCAATTTCCCGCAAAATTGCCGAATACACTTTGGCTGCAATCTCCACGGCGAAGCGTCCCTCGGGCTTCAACATCGGCACACCCGGCATTGCACTGGCATAGTAGCTGCGAGCGCGTTCGGCCTCAAACTGCATCAGATCGCGAAAAGCCTTTGTTCGTTTTTTTGCGACAAGGTCTTCTTCGCTAACCCCAAATCGATCCATGTCTTCACGAGGAAAGTAAATGCGGCCCAGATCCAGATCCGTCCCCACATCCCTCAAAATATTCGTCAACTGCATCGCTATCCCTAACTCCACCGCATACTGCTTGCCGCGTCCTTCAAGTGACGGGTTTGTGAAGCCAATCACATGACACATCATCAATCCCACACAACTGGCAACCCGGTAACAAAAGAGTCGCAATTCCTCATAGGTCGCATACCGGTGTTGTTCGAGATCCATTCGGCAACCTTCGATTAACTCGAGTGGATATTCCGAAGGAATCGAACACTCTTTCACCACATGCAAAAACAATTGCAGAATCGGATTGGAAACTTTGCCACCTTGCAGCCCAAACCGCAATTCAGCCTCCCACTGGTTCAACCCGGATTCGCCCAACTCGCGCGTAGGCGCTTCATCTACGAGGTCGTCGGTAGTGCGACAAAACCAATAGACGGCATAAGCATGGCGGGCCAATATCTTCGGAAAGAACCGCGTGGCAAAGTAGAAACTTTTCGACCCAGCCTCGGTGGCCTTTTGAGCCTCGAGATACAAGCCGTCAATGATGCTCAACGCAGGGGAAGGCGTTGACACACCAGATCCTCGACGATTTTGGCCGAACACAAAACTCCAGGCATTCCTGCGCCCGGATGAGTTCCCGCTCCTGCAAAGTAAAGGTTCTGCACGTCTTCACTTTCATTATGCGGGCGAAACCAGGCGCTCTGCGTAAAGATCGGTTCGAAACTGAAAGCCGCACCAACATGGCTCCGCAATGTGGTTTCAAAATCAAGCGGAGTGAAGTAGCGCTCGGTCGCCAGATTCTCGTTCAAGCCCGGCATGTAGTTTGCATCGAGCCAATTCATTACCCGGTCCCGAAATGGTTTGGCTTCCTTGTTCCAATCGATGCCGCTCAACTGATTCGGCACCGGAATCAGCACGTAGAAACAATCGCATCCTTCAGGCGCCATGGAGGGGTCAGTAGCCGAAGGCCGATGGAGGTACATCGAAAAATCATCGGGCAACTTCTTGCGGTTGAAGATATCAGCAAGCAGCTCTTTGTATCGTTCGCAAAGCAGAATCGTATGGTGCGCCAGGTTGTCGTACTTCTTCGTCGTTCCAAAGTAGATTACAAAGAGGGACATGGAATATTTCATGCCGGCCAACTTGCGATCCGTCCATCGCTTGCGATCCTTTGGTGCCAGCATCTTACTGTAAGTTGTGGCTACATCGGCATTTGAAACAACGATATCGGCATCGAGCTTTTCGCCGGCTTCGGTTTCGATACCCTTCACCTTGCCGCCTTCGACAAGAATCCGTTTTACTGCCGTGTTGAGGCGTGTTTTCCCGCCTAGCTCTCCAAAAAGCTTACCCAGTCCACTTACGACAGCACCAGTCCCACCCATGGCGTAATGCACGCCCCATTCGCGCTCCAGGTGATGAATCAGCGCATAGATCGAGGTAGTGCTGAAGGGATTTCCACCAACCAGCAGCGGATGAAAACTAAAGACGCGTCGTAGACGATCGTCCTTCACATAGCGTGAAGCAAACTGATAAACCGTCAGGTGGCTTTCGAGCTTGATCAGATCGGGAGCGATCTTCAACATGTCCATGAACTTCAGAAACGGTTTCGCCGAAAGCTCCACGAAGCCCTTGGCAAAGATGGCCTTTGCCGCCCGGATCATCCTCTGATAGCCGTCTACATCATCGGGGGCCATCTGACGAATCTTTTCAATCGTCGCGGCCTCATCGGCGTTGTAATCAAAGCTCGTCCCGTCATGAAATTCAATCTTATAGAAAGGATCAATCGGGACAATATTCACATAGTCTGAAGTTTTGCGGCCCGCACCCTCAAACAGCTCATCAATCAAAAATGGCGCTGTGATTACGGTTGGCCCGGCATCGAAGGTGAAGCCATCCTGGCGATACACATAAGCGCGGCCGCCTAATTGATCGCGAGCTTCAAGCATGGTCACGTCATAGCCACGAGTGGCCAGACGAATGGCAGACCCAAGACCACCGAAACCGCTGCCGATGACGACCGCTTTATACGTGGGTTCTTTGCTCAAGGTATTGGACAAGTTCGAGTAGGGGTTCAGCGTGCGCTCCGTAATACTGGAGGCTGGCGCGGCATTGCTCATAAGTTTCGTCAAGAATCTTTCGGTCGTCAAGTTCGCCGTCGAGGAAATCATCTGTCAACTGAAAGGCAACCCCAAAATGGCGGCCAAAAGCTTCCAGTTCACGAGGCACCCCCTCAGGGTGCGACACACATCCCGCTTCAACGGCTAACTGAAACAGCGGAACGGTCTTCATGTCATTCACGGCAGATCTCTGCGCATTGCGTTCATCCCCAACCAATGCCAGATCCATACTCTGGCCGCCGATCAAAGAACTACAATCCAGGGTCTTCAATAGCTCCAATTGAAATCGTTGCAACCCCAAACCTGAACTGCCGGTAATCACCACCCGTGCCGCCATTGCTACCATCGAAAATGCAGCAAGAATTGCAGTAGGCTCCCCATACTGAAGATGCACCGCAGGACGACCACGTCGAATGGATTCGTTATCCATGCAAGGCAAATCATCGATGATCAAAGAAGCGCTGTGAATCAATTCCACTGCCGCAGCTGCCCTCAAAGTATTTTCCGTCTCCGCACGCAACATCCGCGCCACGCGCAAAGCAAGGATAGGCCGCACCCTCTGCGCTTGCCCCATCACTGCATATTCCATTGCCTTAGGAACCGGATTCCAACCAGCCTCAAGGCCCTTGCTCAGCATCGTGGCAAGACAACTTTCTACTTTGGCTTTGTCTTCACCAAAGATGCAAATAGCCAGCGTCGGACTATAACCAACTGCCACATCGCTTTGTAGTAGGGCATTCAACATAGTTCTTTTCCTTTCTTGATTCAACCACATTGAATTTGGTTCATAAAGTTCAAGTGAGAAATTCTTCACACTTCGCTCACTTCTCTAAGACATGGCTCTTTACCGCACCCGCAGCGCTGCTGTTTATGGAATCGACGCCCACATCATTGATGTCGAGGTAGATATGGCTCAAGGCGGCTCCTCCCGCGACTTCATCACTGTGGGCATGCCCGATACCGCCATCCGCGAGAGCCGCGAACGAATCAAGAGCGCTCTGCTCAACTCCGGCTTTGGCTATCCCACCAGATCTGTCACTATCAACCTGGCCCCGGCCAACATCCGTAAAGAAGGTGCTGGCTTCGACCTCCCGATGGCGATGGGCATACTCGGGGCGATGGGGATCTTCAAGAAAAGCGAGAAACACCTGATGGTTGGCGAACTGTCCCTTGACGGCCTGATCCGCCCGGTTCGGGGAGCATTATCGATGGCAGTTTGCGCCAAAAGAATGGGCATCCCAAACGTCGTCGTGCCCGAAGAAAACGCCGCCGAAGCCGCTGTCGTGGAAGGAGTCAATGTTTATGGAGTCCGTCATCTGGGCGAAGCTGTAAGTCTTTTCACGCAGCCTGATCGCATGTCCCCGGCTCGGCCTATATCTGGCAAAACTCTACCCGCCGACCACCTCAGCAAGCTCGACTTTGCCGATGTTCGGGGCCAAACCATCGCCAAACGAGCCCTCGAAGTGGCCGCCGCCGGTGGTCACAATTTGCTCATGATCGGCCCTCCAGGCTCAGGCAAAACGATGCTAGCCCGCCGTCTCGCAGGCATCCTGCCCCCCCTCAACTTCGACGAGGCCCTCGAAACCACCCAAATTCACAGTGTCGCCGGAGTGCTGCCGAAGGGAGAAGGCCTCCTCAAAGACCGCCCCTTCCGTTCCCCCCATCACACCGTCAGCGATGCCGGCTTGATCGGTGGAGGCAGCGGCACACCCAGACCCGGCGAAGTCTCTCTGGCCCACAACGGAGTTCTTTTCCTCGACGAACTCCCCGAATTCAACCGCAACGTCCTCGAACTCCTCCGCCAGCCTTTAGAAGAAGGCAGCGTCTCCCTGGCCCGCACCAACATGTCGCTCACTTTCCCAGCCAACATCATGTTGATGGGTGCCATGAACCCTT
>CAZZGS010000268.1:5999-6279 GCA_964653845.1 uncultured Bryobacter sp. | reverse complement strand
CAACCATGCCGCAGCAATTGAATCCTACCGCTTGGCCCTAAATTACCGCTCGACGACATTGGCGGCGCGGCTTGGACTGGCTCGCAGTCTCGTGGCAATGCGGCAACTGCCCGAGGCGAGGCAAGTACTTGAAGATGGGCTGGCAAGCCATGGTTCCGAGCCGATGTTGCGGCTCGAACTTTCGCGGGTTTACGCGCGGATGAGCTTAGCGGACCTCGCGGCCCGGGAGGCCGAAGTTGTCCAACAATTGAAGGCTGCGGAGACGAAGCCTTGAGATCAC
>CAZZGS010000268.1:0-5989 GCA_964653845.1 uncultured Bryobacter sp. | reverse complement strand
AACAACGGGTGCGCCGCTATTTACCGATGTTGCCGTCGCAGCGGGCCTCAAAGACGTGATCGTTTCCGGCGGGCCGACAAAGAACTACGTGCTTGAGGTAAACGGGAGCGGCGCCTGCTGGCTCGACTTTGACCGGGATGGATGGCTCGATCTCTATCTGATGAACGGCTCAACACTGGCGCAACTGCAAGGCAAGAGCCCCGTGCGGACGACAAATCATCTTTATCGCAACAACCGCGACGGGACCTTCAGCGATGTAACGGCCAAGGCTGGTGTCCCCGGCCGGGGCTGGGGCTTCGGTTGTGTTGCCGCAGATTATGACAACGATGGATACACCGATTTGTTTTTAAGCAACTATGGGCTGAATATTCTGTACAGGAACCGTGGTGATGGCTCCTTTGCCGATGTCACTAACAAGGCGGGGGTTGGCGGAGGCGCCGTCTGGCACGCGGGTGCGGCGATGGCCGATTTTGACCGCGATGGGTACCTCGATCTGTTTGTGCCTGGGTATCTCGATATCAACGCGCGTTCGCCGGAACTGAAAACCTGCGAATACCGTGGAGTGAAAGTCCATGCCTGTGGGCCCCTGGGGTACAAGGGCGTGCCCGATGTACTTTACCGGAACAATGGCGATGGCACGTTTACCGACGTGACTGCACGCGCCGGGGTTGGAGATCAAAAACTCTACTTCGGATTTCAGGCGGTCTGGGAAGATTTCGACAATGACGGCTGGCCCGACCTGTTTGTCGGCAACGACTCGAATCCCAACTATCTGTATCGCAATAAAGGCGATGGCACCTTTGAAGAGATTGGAGTAACGGCGGGCGTGGCGTATACCGCCGATGGCAAAGAAATGTCGAGCATGGGGGTGGCTGTCGCCGACTATGACCATGACGGATGGATGGATCTGGTGGTGACTACATTTGCCGGGGACAATTATGTGCTCTTCCATAACGACGGGAAAGGGATGTTTTCGGATCTTTCTTTTCCGGCCGGAGTGGGCGAACCTACGATCCCGTATCTGGGTTGGGCGACGGCATTCTTCGATGCCGACAATGATGGCCACCCGGATCTGTTCTTTGCCAACGGGCACGTGTATCCGGAAGTGGACGGCAAGCTAAAGGAGACCTACCGCCAGCCGCTGCAATTGTTACGGAACCTGGGCAAGGGCAAGTTTTCGGACTTCTCCGCCGAGGCCGGCTTGCGCGCGTTGAGGCCCGTTTCAGCCCGGGGCGGCGCTTACGCGGATTTTGATAACGACGGTGATATCGACATCGTTGTGTCAGTGATGGATTCGGCACCAATGCTCCTGCGCAATGAAACGAGTCGAAAGAATTCAACCGCACAGTGGGTGCGATTGAGACTGGAAGGGTCAAAGAGTAACCGGGGTGGAATCGGCGCGCGCGTCAAGCTGAGCGCAGGCGGCATTGTGCAGACTGCTGGGGTGCGGGCGGGTGAGAGTTATCTTTCCTGCAATGACCCGCGACTGCATTTTGGGCTTGGCGTGGCGACTTCGGCGGATGTGGAGGTTATCTGGCCAACCGGGCTGCGTAGCCGCCATTCGGGGTTGGCGGCGAGCCGGGAACATGTGCTTCACGAGCCAGCCCAAAAACATTAAACTTCCGACACAAAAGCCTTGTAAAAAAATACCATCCTGTTATGATTCCCAATCAGCATCTCTAATTGAAAGATACCAGGAGCTTCTCATGCCACGTTTTGCATGCCTATTCGTTGTAGCCGCACTAGGGTCGCTATACGGCCAAGGGACAACTCTCGGTTCCCTTGTGGGCAACGTAACCGATCCATCTGGCGCTGCGGTGCCAGGCGCCAAAGTTTTGGTCAAGAACACACAAACAGGAGTTCCCCGAGAACTCAGCACCAATGGGGATGGCTTTTTCCAGGCGCTTTCGCTCATTCCTGGAATTTACAGCGTGGAGGTGACGGCTCCCAATTTCACCAGGCAAGTACAGGATAAGCTGAAGCTGGAAGTTGCGGGGTCGATCTCGCTAAACTTCAGGCTCAGCGTTGGCCAAGTGAGTGAATCGATTCGCGTGGAAGCCGAGGGTGAGCAACTGAAAGCGACCGACGGCGTGATTTCGACCGTTATCGACAACACAAAAGTTATCGAACTCCCTCTAAATGGCCGTAATTTCAACAATCTTATCCGATTGACGCCAGGGGCGACGCGCGGCACCAATGCCGGCGGCCCAACGCTGAATGCGACTACGTTCGCCGTTGCCGGTAGCCGGAGCGACAACTCGAACTACACGCTTGACGGTACTTACAACAATGGAACGTTTTTCAAGACAGCCGCCATCGCGCCATCGATCGATGCGATTTCGGAGTTCAAAATCCAATCGAATATGTCGGCCAAGTTTGGTGCCGCCGCCGGGGCGAATATCGCGGTGTCGATCCGTTCCGGCACCAACGATTACCATGTGTCGGCGTATGAGTTCCTGAGGAATTCAAAGTTGGATTCGCGCGACTACTTTGCCGCTCGAAGGCCGCCATTTAAGTTCAATCAGTACGGCTTTACCCTGGGCGGACCCTTGTCGATCCCGAAGTTGTACGAAGGCAAGAACAAGACGTTCTTCTTCTTCAACTACGAGGCGTTCCGTCAACGGCGCGGCGTGACACAACTCGGCACGATCCCAAATGCGGCGTGGAAGAATGGCGACCTGTCGAGAAATCTGGATGGGCAGGCGGCGCTGCCGGCACTGTTCGATCCCTATACGGAGCGGCGGACGGGCGTAAATGCGCAAGGGCAGCCAATTTATGTACGGGATGCATTCGTCAATAATCAGATTCCGGTATCGCGGCAGCCTGCCTATGTGAAGGCCTACATGGGCCTGTGGTTTCCAGGCAGCCTGAGCCTGATCCCAGGTGTGAACAACAGCAATTTCATCAATGGCACGAATCAGGCCAGAGACGATAATCAGTTGCATACACGCATCGACCACAAGATTTCTGACAAAAACAATTTCTTCGGGAGGTTTTCGTGGACGGATGCCTTCCAGTCGAGCCCGCAGAACCTGCCAAATGCCAATCAGGCGACGTTCAATAAGTACGTTGGCTTAACTGTCAGCGATACCCATATCTTTAACCCGACGACTGTGCTGGATATTCGCTTTGGCTACCTTCGCGCGAATCTCGGGCAGGGCCCGATCCACAAATTTATCGACACGTATCGCCAGAACGGTCTGCAGAATGTGCCGACGAATTTCCGCAACTTCGATTTTCCCGTGAATTTTAATGTTGAGGGTGTCACCGGGCCTGGTAACGGAAACCTGGTAAACGGGCCCGATTTTACCTATCAAGGTTCGCTGGCGCTGACGAAAATCGTCGGAAAGCAGACGATTGCTTTTGGCTATGACTACACTCAATTGCGCATCATCCACGATTCGGTGTTCTTGAATTTCAACTTCAACAACGTGGCCACTTCGGATCCGCAAAATGTGGCGCGGACGGGGCATCCTTTTGCGAGCTTTCTGCTGGGTCTGAACAATGGCGGCGGGCGCATTACGGGAGAGGCCGATCTTGATGTCGCCCAGAAGTTGCATCACTTGTGGATACAGGACGATATTCGCCTGACCAGCAAATTGACCATCAATCTGGGCGTGCGCTGGGAATACAATGAGTGGCCGCACCATCGCCGTGGACGCATGGGTGGCTTCGATTCGATCGGTGGCAACTTCTACTGGACAAGCAAGAATCCGATCACTGGGGCGCCGGCTAATATCCGGAAGACGATCGCGGATCCTCAATTCAGAAATTTCGCGCCGCGAATTGGTTTTGCGTATCGCTTGAGGCCAAAGACGGTGATCCGCGGTGCCTATGGGATATTCTACAATCCGCCGGCGGGTTGGGAATGGTCGACGGGCCGCGGCAACTGGCCCTTCTCGTTATCCGACAACCTGACAGGCATCAATATTGCGGGAGCGACTCCGACGCGGGCGGATCAGTTCTTCGGGTCCTTCGATCCGGCGAAAGCAACTCCGTCGGCGCAGCATACGATTGCACGCGATCTGCAGACTCCCTATATGCAGAACTGGAATATCGGCGTTGAACACCAACTGACGCAGACCCTGATGCTGGACGTGAACTATCAAGGGGCGAAGGGCACTCACTTGTCGAGCTTCTTGAGCACGAACGATCCGACGCCGGGGCCTGGCGATCCGAATCCGAGACGGCCGTTTCCGGCGGCGGGAGCATTCAGCGAACTAAAGACAATCGGCACGTCACGATATAACGCATTGACCGCCAAGGCCGAACAACGGTTGTCCAGGGGCTTGTCCTTCGTGGCTTCCTACGCCTACCAGAAGAACATTGATCTAAGTTCTGAGTTTGGCGGATCGTCTCCGCAAAACAATCAGAACATCGAGGCCGATCTGGCTCCTTCGGGCTTTGACCAGACGCATGTGTTCAATACGGGATACAGCTACACGATGCCCGGCGAAAAGATGAAATCGCGGGCACGATTCCTGATCGGAGGGTGGCAGACCACGGGCATTTGGACGCTGGAGACAGGCCGTCCGTTTAACATCACTCTGCCATTTGACAATGCGAACGTGGGTGCCCGCGGGAATTTCCAGCGCCCGAACCTCGTGGGAGATCCATATCCAAGCGGCTGGACGAAGACTTACGGGCCAGGTGGGCAGTATTTCAACCCAGCGGCATTTGCCGCCGCGCCAGCCTTTCAGTTCGGTAATCTGGGACGCAACGTATTGCGCGGCCCTGGATTTAAGAACTTCGATATCGGCATGTTCAAGAACTTCCAGATTACCGAGCGATTGAGAGTGCAGTATCGCGCCGAGTTCTTCAACCTGTTCAATATCGTCAACTTCAGTAACCCAGGCGGTTCCTTCGGGACACCAAATTTTGGACGCAGCACGGGTACGCAGAACCAGCAGCGTTCGATCCAGATGGGCTTGAAACTGTATTATTAGCGCCAATGGTTGCCGCAATTCTTGTGATCGCCGGTTGGGGACTTGCTCAAGTTCCCGCCGGCGATTTGACTTTCGTCGAGCAGCGCGCCACCGTCCAGGTGCAGGCGGATCCTTCGGCGGCGAACTGGCAAAAACTCGGCTTGACGCGATATTTGCAAAACCGCTACGAGCCGGCGATCAAAGCGTTTCGCGAGGCAGTGCGCAAGGACGGCAATCTCTGGACCTCGCAATTGTTTCTTGGAATCTCGCTGTACCGTACCAACCAGTTCCGCGAGGCGCTGATTTCACTCGAGCGCTCAGACCTGTTGGCGCCGGCGGCGGCGCAAGGACGCGACGATGTGGACTACTGGTTGGGGGCGACGCACATAGCGCTTAAGAGACCGCTGCGGGGATTGCAGAGTCTCGAGCGGTTGCTGAAGCGGGTGCCGCGTCATGCGGAGGCATTGCAACTGGCGACGGAGACTTACGCCGAGACAGCCAGTCTGCTTTGGAACCACGTGGCCGACCGTGCCTTTGATTCCGCAGCGGGGCAAGAGGTGCATGGCTATGCGCTTGAGAGCGAAGGCAATCGCGAGGCGGCGATGCAGGCGTTTCGTCGATCGCGATCCATTGCCCCCAAGCGGCCAGGGCCACGGGTGGCGCTGGGGCGTCTGCTGTTGAGCGGCGGCAATATTGTTGAGGCGCGGCAGGTGCTTGCCGAGGAGTTGCAGCTTGATCCAACACCGGTTGAAGCGCATTTGTATCTGGGGCTGCTTGCACTTCGCGAGAACCGGGCGGGCGAGGCAATTGCGCCTTTGCAAAGAGCGATGACCTGGATGCCGCAAAATGAGGAGCCGGCGCTTGCTCTTTGCCAGGCTTACCTTGCCACGGGTGATGCGGGGCGTGCCGTCGCTGCGGCGCGTCTTGCCGTGGCGGCGGATGCGGGCTCGCACGCTGCGCATGAGTTGTTGCTGGCGGCGCTGGGCGGCACTGGCGACGCGCCCGGGCTCAAAGCCGAGAAGCAAAGGTGGGTCGAGCGAGAGACGCCGCGCTAGGCCCAATAC
>CAZZGS010000267.1:0-6284 GCA_964653845.1 uncultured Bryobacter sp. | reverse complement strand
GATCATGGCCGTCTACTCTGCCTTCGTCTACAGCATCATCCGAGACCAGGGCGCAGACGCCCAGGCCGGCTTCGGCGTTGGCGTCCGTTTGATGCAATCGCTCTTCCTGCCGGTGATGGCAGTCAGCTTTGCTGCCTCCCCTCTGGCTGCACAAAACTTCGGCGCTCTCAAGGCAGCCCGCGTCCGCGAGACCTTCCGTGCAGCCGCAATCATGGCCGCCAGTCTCATGCTGGTCATGACAATCCTCTGCCACCTCTCCCCAGACTCGCTCGTGAAATTCTTCACTTCAGATCCACCGGTCATAACTTATGCCACAGACTATCTGCGCATCGTCTCCTGGGGCTTCCTCGCCTTCGGCCTTACCTTCACCAGCTCAGCCATGTTCCAGGCGATGGGCAACGCCTGGCCCGGTATGCTCAGTTCCGTCCTGCGTTTGCTGATCTTCGTCTTCCCTGCACTCTGGCTCTCGCATCGCCCAGGCTTCGCCCTGACAGACCTCTGGTATCTCGCAGTCGCCGCCGGCGCAGCCCAGTGCCTCTTCAGTCTGGCTCCGTTGCAGCGTGAGTTCACCCTGCGCCTGGCTTTTGCACCGACAACTAGCCCAAGCTAAAGCGAGGCGAAGCGCAGCGCGTTGTACCCTGAAGAAGGAGAATCATTTATGGCAGTCTTGGATTGGCCTCAATGTGCAGCCGTTGAAAGTATCCTAGGCAAAGTGAGCGGAGCATGGGTCTTTCGCGACACTCGCCTCCCAGTCGCTACAGTTATCGAAAACCTCGAAGACCTCAGCATCGAAGAAGTAATGGAGCAGTTCGATGTTACTAAAGAGCTAATCATTGCGGTCCTGGAATTTGTAGCAAAGAGTCTTCAGTTGCCACCAATGCCTCAATCTCATCTGTCAGCCGATGCGAATCCTCTTTGACCACGGGGCACCCAAAGGGGTTGCGCGTGCGCTTGGATCTCACGGAGCAACCCAGCATCGGCCCAAACCCGAATCATCCTTGATCTCGAAAGATCAATGAGGTATCACTCTGCCAATTTCTTCCGCGTAAAAACCACCGCATGGAACCACCTCAAACGATCCTGGGGAAGCTCGCTCAAGGGCGGCCATAATCGCAGGAATGCTACCCCTGATAATCGGAAGCTGTATCGCCGAAAGGGCTACAACCGCCAAACTTCGCCCACTGAGATTTTGTTCGTAGTGCAATGTTTGATCACCAGTAATGAGCACTTCGATTCCCTCGGCTTCCGCCGCCGTCAGTAACTCGCCATTCTTCAACCCCGCCCAACCCATATAGACTGCCGTGACAACTTCATGCTGCCCCAAAAGACTTCGCAAGGCGTGGTCAAGATTTTCATCGAGCAGCACCTTCACTTATGCTGGCGCTCGCGCTGAGCATGTGCGAATTCAATAAGACGCTCGATTTGCGCGATCGAAAGCGTAGGAAAGCCTTCGTGCAACTCAGCAACGGTTTCGCCCAGATCGTAGCTACCCACAATGGCATCGGGCATGATACGAGTTCCACGGACGACCGGACGGCCCGAAACCTTGCCGGGCACCTGTTCAATCAGTTCACATTGCGCCCAGTCGACGGCCCAAATGGTATCGATGTTTATCATGCCTTGCCTCAATTCATCGTAGCCCTTTTTGCCATCATGATTGGACGGGCACAGTCTTCTCGGACGACTTCCCGAACTCAAAAGTATTTGCTTTGGTTGGGAGTTCTTTGGTGAGCTGACTGTCTGATCGATCTTCATCTGAGAAAGCGGTGTAGCGCTGCGCTCACGGTAATGACACTACTGCCTGTTAATGCATTAGCACCAATTTAGCCAACCTCTTCACTCGAAAGTTGCCATTTATCACTGGGATAATAGAGTGCTGTCGCCCAGGATCGCACTGCCGTTTATACTCGAAATAGCTGGAATCGATGCCGAAGAAGATCCGAGCGTTGATTGCTGATCTGGAGAAGCACGGCTTTGTCAATCGCGCCGGCAAAGGTAGCCATCGCAATTTCACGCATCCACCCGTCACTCGGCCAGTAACAGTCTCCGATGATGCCGGTGATGATGCTAAGAGATATCAGGAGAAGGCCGTCAAGGCCGCAATCGAGGAGGCCACTGAATGAAAGAAAGCGCACACTACGTCAAAATAGTCGAGTGGTCCAATGAAGATGCATGCTTCGTTGGAAGTTGTCCGGGATTGCTCTACGGAGGCTGCCACGGTAACAACGAGGTAGCAGTCTTCGAGCAGTTATGTGCTGCCGTTGACGAGGTGATTGATCTCTATAGGCGAGACGGAAAGCCGCTCCCTCCACCAACCAGCGGGCGAGATTACGCAACAAAGATGCTCAACGTGGCGTAGTCAGGCCTTCTTTCGTTCCTCCGGCGCTAGGGGGGGACTCGTCGAACGTCCCAGAACTCCCATGATCGAGAACACGAGTCGCTGACTGCAGCAAGAACAGCTACAGCAGCATCAATTCTCGATATGAGGCTCCCTCATTCGGTCTCGCGAATGTGCCGCAGCCGGGCCCGCAACTCATCCCCTAACTCCCGCTCCACTTCCTCAGTAATCAGACCGGCAGCCTCCATCCCCCGCACATGCACACGGTCTTTATCGCGATAGGAGCAAAGCTTCATCCGCACCAGATCCACCACCGGAATCACTAGAAAATCCTGACCGTGCAATCCCGCTCGCACAGGCCGAATACTTGGATGTGCTTCAAGTTGTGTCTCTTTCACCCTCTCGCCTGAAAACAACAAATGCACTGCATTGCGAGCGCTATTCGTCTCGCCATAAAGCAGCATGTCCAAACCCTCTGAATGACGGAAGCGGAATCCATGTTCTTCCGCAATAGCCACGACACGCCCCATATCTTCGCGTCTGATCATGAGGTCAATGTCGCGGGTTAACGATGAGTGCGTGGAATCGGCGTTCTCCACATGAAGAAAAACTGCAAGCCCGCCGACTAACTCATGAGGCACACCTGCTTCCTCCAGCGGAAGAGAAAGCTTCTGCAGTGTGCCGATCAGATCGAAAACACGCTCTTCAAACAAGACGTTAACGAACTCCCGCTTAGCGGCTGCATTCCCGAGGAACTCCGCAAAACTTACCATGGCTTCCAACAGTCTATCGTCTACTCCAGCTTCAGCAACTCCTTCAAAATCACCTCATTCGTCGGCCGCACCTTATAATCCTTCTCGGTAAACTTCCACCTCACCACACCCTTCCGGTCAAGAACATAAGTAGTTGGATGCGGCAAAAATCTCCCCCTCGCCGCCGCTTCGACATTCAGCAATCCATACCGGTCAATCACCGCATGATCGGCATCGCTCAGCAGCGTCACCATAAACTGCCCATCCGTCTTGGCCTTCACCTTCGGGATGATATCCCCCAGCTTCTCCATCGCATCCGGCGCAATCGCCACAATCACGGTGCGATCCTTCCGCGCAGCCGGAATCAGTTTGTGCAACTCAACTAGTTGCGTGGCGCAATAAGGTCACCAGTAACCCCGGTAGAAAACCAGCACCACGTCTTTCCCCTTGAGCGAACTCAAGCTCACCGAGCCGCCATCGGCCGAAGGCAATTCAAAAGCCGGCGGCATCGCGCCCACTTTTACCCGGTCCAGATCTGCCGGCCCTTCCTGTGCCAAAGCCAACCCAGCCATCGCGATCAACGAACTCCGTCTCGATAAGAAGTCACTCATGGCCACCTATTGTACGGCCCGGCCCAAAAAGTTATTCCGAAATTCTTAAAATCCCCAAATTCGTTCACAACTATTTTCAAACTATTTTTTAGCCACTAACCCCTTGATTCTATTCACTTCGCCGCTCCACTCCCAGCCCAAACGCTTCCGTCCCCCTGTTACCGTATCGATTGTAGGCGGGCTAGGCACTCCACTTGTGGGGTTGCTCAGCCCGCCATTTTATTTTCAGGAAAACAACATGGCTACCGAACAACAGATCCTTGCCAATCGCGAGAATTCCCAGTCCTCAACCGGCCCCACCTCTCCCGCAGGCAAACTCACCGTCAGCAAAAACGCAATGCGCCACGGCCTCACCGCCACCTCCATCGATCAATTCCCCGCCCACATCCAGGATCAATTCCTCGATTTCCGCGAAACTCTTGCCGCCGATTTCAACCCCGGCTCCACCCACGAAAATCTGCTCTTTGAGCAATACGCTTTTGCTCAATTTCTGCGAGTCCGCGCCGAAGCCGTCCACGCCTCAGCTCTAGAACAAACCCTCGCAAACCCCGGCGACAACAACGCCTTCAACCACCTCACACGCGTCCAGCGCTACATCCGTGGTCTCGAACGCTCCGCTGTCCAGGCCCTCGCCCTGCTCCACCAGTCCTATGCCGACCGATGCGCAGCAGTCGATGTGCAAGACCTCGTCACCCACACTCACAATTCCCCAGTCGTTATCCCTGCCGCAGCACCCATGTCCCGCTTGCTGAAAACATCGAGCTTCCAAACCACAACCAAAGACTCCGCCCTCCGCATCGTCTATGTCGAACAGGGCCGTCTCAGCCGCGAATCGAGACTCTCATGAACAAGGCAGACATCACCCGACGCCTCGCTAGATCGAACCAAAGCTCGCAGGCAGAAGCGGCAGATTACCTTGACCAGGCCGTCTTGTCCATCCTCAAAGGCTGGAAGCATGGCCAACCCACTGTTTGGCCGGGTCTTGGCACCTTTAGCTGCCACATCCCCAAACAACCGAAACGAAAGGTCGCCAAAACGGAGGCACCCTAATGTCCCTTACCAGGTCCCGCTTCAACGATCAACAAGTCGCCCAGATTATCCTCGAATCCCTCAAGAAGGGCAAGCCCGTTGAGATCGAAGGCTTTGGCACCTTTCAGCCACAACCGGACGGAGGCTTCCACTTCGTCGCCCTCGACGCTCCACGTGTCTTCATTGGCTATGCCGCCGAGGACGCCAGGAAGGCTGACCTTCTTTACGATCAACTCGTATTGGCTGGCTTCAACCCGTGGATGGATCGAAAGAATCTCAAGGCCGGTCAAAATTGGCCTCGCCTCATTGAGGCCGCCATCGAAGCCAGTGATTTCTTCGTTGGCTGCATGTCAAAAAATTCAGTACGCAAACGAGGTGGCTTCCAGGCAGAAATCCGCTACGCACTCGACATCGCCCTGCGGCTTCCCCTCGAAGACACCTTCATCGTCCCGATCCGCTTCGATGATTGTCGCCTGCCCGCACGCATCGTTCGTGAGCTCCAATACATCGACTTCTTTCCATCCTGGGAAGACGGCATAAAAAAGCTCACTCATGCCATCCAGCACCAGTGGCTCAAACGCCAACCTTAATTTTATTTGCCACGTCCAAGCTTCTTTTTAATCTCTGCCACCCGCTTATCTTCGGGTGCCAGTTCCAGAAACTTGCTCCACGCCGCTCGCTTGCCCTTTTGGTCCCCGGCCCGCTCATGTGCCTTACCCAGTTCGTAGAATCCCTCGGGGTTGGTCGGGTCCCAAAGCGTGGCTTCGAGAAATCTCCCGGAAGCCGCCCGATAGCTCCCCTTCTTCATGTAATAGAGCCCAATCTTGATCTCAGCCTGCGCCTGGATCGGATTAAACTCATACTCTTTTTTTTCTTTGACCAATATCTCGTCTTCTTCAGGCGGGTCCACCGTCGGCGGAGGCTTCACCTGTCCAAGCCCGGCACCGACAAAAATACAAAACAAAGCCAACAAGAAACGACATGCCACAATTAAATTGTAGTCCTCCCATGAATTGGCTAGACACTCTCAAGGAAAAGGTCACCCAATTCCCCACCGGCCCCGGCGTCTACCTCTGGCGTGATGCCAACCAGACCGTCATCTATGTCGGCAAGGCCAAAAACCTCCGCGCCCGCGCCCGCAGCTACTTTAACGACGACCGTCTAAACGAAGCCAAAAACGGCACGATGGTCCTTGAAGCCCGCGACATCACCTACATTCTGGTCGACAACGAGAAAGAAGCTCTAGGCCTTGAAAACAACCTGATCAAGCAGCACAAGCCCCGCTTTAATGTTCTGCTCCGCGACGATAAAACCTACCCTTACATCAAGCTCACCAACGAGAAATTCCCTCGCGTCTACGTCACCCGGCGCATCCGTAAAGACGGCACCTATTACGGCCCTTACTTCCCAGGCAACCTCGCCTACCGCCTTGTCAATTTCATCCACCGCAACTTCAAAATCCCCAGTTGCAAAGTCGACTTCAATCGAACCCACACTCATGCCTGCCTCGAATACCATATCAATCGCTGCCACGGCCCCTGCGTCGATGGCCTC
>CAZZGS010000266.1:0-6305 GCA_964653845.1 uncultured Bryobacter sp. | reverse complement strand
GTATTTCTACAAAGACATTTCCGGTGACATGATCACCGAGCAGGATTGCCACAACATCGACGTCCTCCACTGGTTTACCGATCGCAATCCAGTCAAGGCTACCGGCTACGGGTCTCGCGCACTTCGCAAGGAAGGTGACATCCTCGACACCCTCTCGGTTACCTTCCAGTACGCCGACGGCCTTGTCGCCAGCTTCGCGGCCAACCAGCTTGGCACCGGACAAGCCTTCCAGGATGTCAGCGAAACCTTCATGTGCGATGGCGGCACCGTTCGCACCTCACGCAAAGGCATTTCTGTTTGGCGCAAGGGTGCCAAGGAAGCCGAAGAATGGCCCACCAATTACGACATCACAATCGACGCCGTTAACCAGTTCGTGGAAGGCTCGCGCACAGGCAAGCTCGAGAACGCTGCCCTCTGGGGTGCAGAATCCACTATGGCCGCCATCATGGCCCGTGAAGCCATCTACACGGGCAAAGAAGTCACGTGGGACAAAGTCAGCAAGGGTTAAGGCTTTGACGCCTTGATCTCCTCGACAATAATTTTGGTGAACGCCTCTACAAAGGGGCGTCCACCATTTCTCAGATTCTCCACGGTCATGTAGTCCAGCTCGATGTCCGGCCGAACCCCTACGTTCTCGATAAAAGGAGATTGCGGGAACCCAGGATAGCTGCGTTCCAAAAGTCGAATCATCAGGGATTCAGTCAAGCCCGTCTCGAGTTCAGCCCACGGGCCAGCCACCGTTGAGATGACATTCCCGCCGGCTCCATTCGTCCGCATCCCAACTATCTTGCCGCGCTTGTTGTCCTGCAGCATCGCCGGGAAATGATCTCCACCAGAAGTGGAAAAGTCATCCACAAGCGTGATCATAGGCTTCGCAAAGGCAAATCAAGCCCGCAGAACGGAATCGACCCCGTCATTCCCCGCCCATCATTGAAAGCCCCCAACAGTAGATCCCGCTGAAACTTCAACGTATCGATGATGTACTGAGGATCATCGAAAAATTCAGACTCTACCAGCGCCGCATCATAATCCACAATCCACGAAAGACTGGGCCGTACAGAAAATCCAATTTGCGTAAACTCGCGAGGCACAAGCATACTCACCGTATTCACGGAACTACACACAAAACCACCAGGGTTGCGCATCACATCGATCACTAAACCATCTGTGTTGTTATTGAAATACACAATCTCGCCAGCCAACTGATTCAGTTGCGCATTTGTTGAAAATCCGAAGTCACGGATTCTTAAATAACCGATCCGCTGCCCCTCTGAAACAAATGTACCGCTGTAGAAAATATCATTCGCACCACGTCCGAGGCGCGTAACAAAGCCCGCAGGCAGCGTCCAGATCGGAGTGCGGCTACCAAAGCCTCGCACCGCCTCAAATGGCGCTTTCGACCCATCTTCAAGCTCAAGCAACCGGCGCGCCGGACGAACTCGGCGGGAAGCCACTTTCGACTGTCGCGATGTATAAAACAGTTGATGCCACGCAGGCCGGTCGCCCGCCACTAACTCACCGGCATCCTCGACAGCCCCCACCTGCAAATCGCTGGACAGCGCATTTGTATTCGCTGCATAGCCCAGGTTCCGAACCTCATATCCCGACTTATCCCATTTCAATTTGTAATTCTCAAGATCCCCGTTTTGCCGGCGAATCACTACGGTACTCTCAGCCGGCAGATCCACCGCAAATGGATGATCCGCCTGGAATCGAAAAGTGATGTTCTGAATCGCCCAGCGCAGCATCGCACGCGGGTTCCCCCAACCCACCAGCTTCTGCAAATCTCTGGCCACGTCAATCGCAGGCTTCCCGTCCAGACTCACAAACTCATCGCCAGAAACAAATGGATAGTCTCGTGTAGGCAAGAGGGAACGATCCACGATATCGATCATCACCTTGTTGTCATAAAGATCGCAGTAGAAGCCAAGGTCGGCGACAAAATTGGATCGCATCGTCACTGCCGTATGTGTATCCTGCAGACTTGCACCATACTCGACCAGAATCTGGGCATGCTCAAGATCGCTCTTGGCAGCACGCACCCTTTTCAACCAGGGCGCTGTCTCAAAAGGATTGACCCCCAATGCCACGATCTTCCAATTAGCCGGCCCATAGCTCTTGGCGTAAAGCCCGGCGAGGGACTGAAAGTCCTGCACTCGCTGTGCCTCTGTCAGCGCACCGAAAAGACTGGTGCTCGCAAGTACAATCGAAACGATTGCAATTTTTAACTTCAAAACAAACTCCTCGTTGACGGACAATAGTGAAATCGACAACCTAGGAACCCAAAGCTTGCCTCAAGTCATCCTCGAAACAAATCTTCCCGGAATCCCTCTCCACGCCCGCGGTAAAGTCCGCGACGTATACGTGGTAGACGCGAACATTTTGTTGTTTGTTGCAACAGATCGCATCTCCGCGTTTGACTACATTCTCGCATCCGGAATTCCAGACAAAGGCCGTGTCCTCACGCAGCTTTCTCTCTTCTGGTTTGGCTTCCTCTCTGACCTTACTCCCAACCACCTCATCACTGCCGACATCCGGGAATACCCAGCAAATCCTCGCGCCTACGCAGACCAGCTCGAAGGCCGTTCGATGCTCGTTCATCGCGCGCGCATGGTAGACGTCGAGTGTGTTGCCCGGGGCTACCTTTGTGGCTCAGGCTGGAAAGACTATCGCACCACCGGTGCCGTCTGCGGAATCGAGCTCCCTGCCGGCCTCGAGGATGGAAGCATCCTGCCAGAGCCCATCTTCACCCCTGCCACCAAAGCCCAATCCGGCCACGACGAGAACATCAGTTTTGAAACCGTCGTCTCCCAAATCGGATCGGGTCTCGCAACCGAACTCTGCCGTCGCACACTTGCCATCTACGCAAAAGCATCGGCCTACGCAGCCACCAAAGGCATCCTCCTGGCCGACACGAAATTCGAATTCGGCTTCCTGGGAGAAACTCTCGTTTTAGGCGATGAAGTCCTCACACCAGACTCCTCCCGCTTCTGGCCACGCGATACATGGGCCCCTGGGGGCGCTCAGCCTTCCTACGACAAGCAATACGTGCGCAACTACCTCGAACAAATCGGCTGGAACAAACAACCACCAGCCCCTGGCCTCCCCGAAGAAGTTGCACTGGAGACCTCAAAAAAATACAAGGAAGCCTACAGGCTGCTCACCGGCAACCCACTCCCCTAATCATGAACTGGCTTGATTTCGTCCTCGCGGCAATTCTCGGTATCTCCGTTGGCACCGGCCTCTGGAAAGGCTTCTTCCGCCTCTCGATTGGCCTTGCCGCCACCGTCCTATCCATCCTTCTGGCAAGCTGGTTCTATGGCCTGGCGGCCTCCTTCTTCACACCCTACCTCAAGGAGGAATCGCTAGCCAACTTCCTCGGCTTCCTGACGATTCTCCTCGTAGTCCAGATCACCGGCCTGCTCCTGGCAAAAGTCCTTTCGCTGTCCTTCAAGAAAGCGGGCCTTGGCTGGCTCGACCGCCTCCTCGGCGGTGTTTTCGGCCTCATTCGCGCAGTCCTCATTTGCAGCGTCTTCGTCATGATCCTCACCGCCTTTTCCTGGAATCCGCCCCCAGCTTCAGTCGCTCAATCCACCATTGCGCCCTACGTCATGGAAGGGGCACAGATCCTCGTCTACCTCTGCCCCCACGAAATTCGCGACGGCTTCCACTCAAACTACGAGAAACTAAGAAAGCAGTGGAAGAAAACCGTTCAGGACACAATCGAGAAGACGCCTCAAGTCTTCAAACAATAAAGCCGTTTCCGGCCCCCAGGCTCCTCATCTTTGATCTCGATGGCACGCTCATCGATTCCAAACAGGATCTCATCTCAAGCGTCAACGCTACGCGAGCCTACATGCAGTTGCCCGCCCTCCCAGGCGATCTGGTAGCTAGCTACGTCGGCAACGGAGCTCCGGTGTTGATCCGCAAAGCCATGGGCCCTGAAGCCTCAGACGCTCAAGTCGAGACCGCTCTCGATTACTTTATTCGCCACTATCACGACCATTGCCTTGACGCCACCCGCCTCTACCCCGGCGCACTCGAAACCCTCGAATCCGCCCGTGACAAGCAGATCCAACTGGCGATTCTCACCAACAAGCCCGTGCGCATCAGCCATGTCATTCTCGACGGCCTCGGCCTCGAAGGCACCTTCTTCCGCATCTACGGCGGCAATAGCTTCCCCGCGAAGAAACCAGACCCGATCGGCATCGACACCCTTCGAGAAGAATCGAAAATCGCCGCAGAACACACAGTGATGGTCGGCGATTCCTCTGTCGATATCCAGACCGCCCGCAACGCCAAAGTCTTCTCGGTAGGCCTGACATACGGCCTTCAGCCTGAGTCCTTGAAGCAAGTCCCACCAGACCTCCTCCTCGACCGCATGGAGGATCTGATCCCTCACCTATGAGGCTCCACCTTGCACTGCTGATCGCCGGCAATTGCTTCAGCCAAACCACAACTTGGCGCGAAGTAGCACCACTCCTCGACCGCCACTGCAACGGCTGCCATCGCGCCGGTCAGGTCGGTCCCTTCGACTTCACCACCTACGAAGCCGCCTCAGCCTACGCACCAGAAATTGCCCGCTACATCCTCGGCAACAAGATGCCCCCATGGAGCGCCAAGCCATCTCCAATTCCCTTCTCGAACTCCCGCGCCCTCCCCGAAGGAGTAGCAGCAAAACTCCTCAACTGGATCAACACAGGCACTAGGCCTGGCACACCTCTTCCCCTCCCCCGCCGTAATCCGCAATGGAATCTCGGTCCCCCAGACCTGGTTCTGTCTCAACCCCTCGAACACACAGTCTCGGCAGAGAAGACCGTCGACATCGTCACCTTCGACATCAGCCCCGCAGAACTCGGCACCACTCAAACGCAACGCCACTTTGACGCCTTCGAATTCCGTCCATCCAATCGCAACATCCTTCACCACGCCATCCTCAAGATCAAGGGCCAACCCATCGCCGCCTGGGCCATGTGCGACAACGGCATCCGCCTCCCAAAAGGCATCGCCTGGCAACTTCCCAAAAACACTTCCCTAACAGTCGAGCTTCACTACTTCAAGCGCAATCTCCGCCCCGCCCGAGACCTCACCCGCCTCGCCCTCTACTTCACCAAACAAACTCCTACGCGCAATGCCTCACTCCTCGAAATCACCAAGCCAGACATCCGCATCCCGGCCGGAGCCAACCTGCATCCAGAGAACACCTCCTTCACGCTTCCCACCAGGGTCCAGCTCCACGTCATCCTGCCGGTCTTCCAACTCCTTGCGGCAGAACTGCACCTCCGCCAACAAGGAATGCAAGACTACTTCCTCTTCATCCACCCCTTCGAACACCACCTGATGACCAGCTACCAGTTAGCCCGCCCACTCCTGCTCCCCAAAGGCTCCAAACTCGAAGCAGAAGCCATCTACGACAACTCAACGCAAAACCAATACAATCCCCATCAAAAATTGAGAGAGGTCCGTTTCGCCGAAAACGGCCTCGACGAAACCTTCCGCATTTGGCTCACCGTCTCGCAATGAAGCAGCCCCTCCACCACCGCCGCATTTGCACCAGCAACCTTAAGGGCTGGACCTCAAACACCCTCAACGAACTCAGCGAACTCTTTGTCAAGGAATGCGCCCTCGCCCCAGCCACAGCCCTCGACATCGGCGCAGCTCACGGCATCGCCACCATACCTGCCCTCTATGCCGGCGCGAATCTAATCGCAAACGATTCCTCGCAAGAACACCTCAATAAACTCAAACAACTGACTCCACCCGAATTCCAGCACCGCCTCCAGCTCCTCCCAGGTCGCTTCCCCCGCGACACAAAACTCAAAGCAGAGACTCTCGATCTAGCCCACGCCTCCAACGTATTCCACTTCCTCACCGGTCGCCAGCTCGAACAGGCGGCAGCCTTCCTTGAGCACGCCCTCCGCCCCGGTGGCAAGGTCTTCATCTTGGCAGCAACACCCTATATGAAGACTTTCGAGCCCTTCATCCCAACCTACGAATCCCGCGTCGAACGAGGCGATCCCTGGCCCGGCTGGATCACCAACGTCCGCGACTACTCCACCCACCGCCTCCTCAGCAATCTCCCAAAATCGATCCATCTCCTCGACGACAAGGTACTCCAGCGAGTCTTCGAAAGCACTGGTTTTGTCACGGAGCAATGCTGGTATCTCCGTCGTCGCGATCTGCCCAAAAGCATCGCCCTCGATGGCCGTGAAAACGTAGCCTACATCGCCCGCAAAATCTGAGCCGCACTCCGGTAAGTACTTACCGCTGCCTGAACTGTATCGGAAATAGGCTTGGCATACCCC
>CAZZGS010000265.1:0-6327 GCA_964653845.1 uncultured Bryobacter sp. | reverse complement strand
GTGCGGGTTTGCTCCGGTCTATGCGCGGGTGCATTATTTGAAACGATTTGCTTGATCGTGAGTCGTGTGTATTATGAAGCCTATGAGTAGATATCTTTTGTGCGCAGTTTTAGTAGCGGCAGCGAGTACCTCGCTGTTTGCACAACCGGTTGTAAGCGAAGGAGGAATGGTTAATGCGGCAAGTAGCGTAGATCCCAAACTTCCAAGTGGGGCGATCGCTCAGGGATCTTTGTTTATAATTTACGGAGCCAGGATCGGCCCGGCGCAACTTGTTGCCTCACCGCTCCCTTGGCCGAACACGCTTTCAGGTACAAGCGTTCGGGTAGCTAGCGGTAGCGTTACCGCAGATTGCCCGATTTATTACACTTCATCGGGACAGGTGGCGGCAGTCATGCCTTCGAATGTCCCGGTCGGCAATGCAACCCTTACGTTGTCCTACAACGGTGGAGCCAGTGTAGGGAGGAGCGTTCGGGTTGTCGCTAGCTCGTTCGGAATGTACACAACAAATCTGAGGGGCAGTGGGCCAGGCAGCATTACCAATTTTGAATCCGCTCAATCACAGCCCTTAAACACTGTGCTTAAGCCCGCTCGTCCCGGACAAACGCTAATCATTTATGGAACAGGGCTCGGTGCGTTGCCTGCGGGGTCGAACGATGGGGCACCTGTGTCCGCTGCTGTGCCGATTAACCAAGCAAACCTAGAACTCTCTGTAGGCGGGAGAAGGGCGGATGTAGCCTACGCGGGCCGTGCACCGTTTTTTGCCAGTCTGGATCAGATTAACTTCGTCGTGCCTGGCGGCGTGGAAGGATGCTCAGTTCCGATTGTCGTAAAGATTGGCAATTTGGTTAGCAATGCGGCAACGATTGCGATTAGTGCAAGCGGCACGGCATGCAGCGACGCACTTGGGTTACCTTCATCTCAATTGGATCGGTTGAGTTCTACCGGTTCACTCAAGGTTGGCAGCATCGCCTTGGCGAGACTGGACCTTGAAGTTTCGGCGGGTGGGTTCTCGATCAGCATCAAAACCGACACCGGCACTGCAAGTTTCGTTGATTACACACCGACCAGCATCGTGAGCAGCTCCAGCCTGAATGCTGGAGGTGCGACTTCACTTGGAACTTGCACTTTCTACAGCGGCAAATCAGACTCATTGACTCCGATCGATTATGCACCGCCTCGCGGTCTCGACGCAGGCGCACTCATCAACATCAATGGGCCCAAGGGTGCAAGGAGCCTCAAGAAGGTGAGTAGTCTCATTGGCAATTATTCGGAAACACTTAGTTCGGCGGGGATTTCTTTGCCGATCCCCGGCGCACCAGACGGAAGCTACCTCGATCCCGGCCCTTATTCGTTCAACAATGGCGCTGGTGGAGCGGACGTTCGAGGATTTACTGCAAACCTTAACTTGGGTGCGCCTGTAGTCTGGTCAAACAAAGCTGCCGTCACCAATGTGAATCGGGCGGCGGGACAAACCGTTACCTGGACTGGCGGCGATAACAATGGCTATGTCGTGATTTATGGCTTCTCTGCTACGGATGCTTCGGACAATGCTCTGCTAAGCATATTTACTTGCACGGAGCGTGCCAGTGCAGGCACCTTTACCGTACCTGCTTCCATCTTGTTGGCACTGCCTCCGTCGCCGACAGCAACCTCGGCGGGTCTTCCATTCGGGCTTATGGGGGTCGGTTCTGGTAATCTTCCCGTAACTTTCTCAGCGCCTGGTCTCGATTACGCCTACATCGTAAGCTCCTCGCTCACGTTGAAGAGCGTGAATTACCAGTAAACGGTGCTACAACAGCTAAACTAGATGGAGGGCGGCCTGTAGCTCAGGCCGCCCTCCTCTTTTTTTCTATGGCCGATAATCTCACCTTGATCCTTTTCTTCCCAATGCTGGGCGGGCTGATCCTCACTTTGCTGCCCGGGTCGAAGCCCGTTCTAATCAAGTTCTGGGCGAATCTGGTGCTGGGGCTTAGCGCCATGTGGACGATAGGCTTGTTAAGCTTTTTCGATTCCAGTAAGGATTTGCAGTTTGTGCAGCGGCTTCCGTGGATCCCTTCGATTGGTGCGGAGTTCTTTCTGGGTGTCGATGGGTATTCGATGTTGCTGGTGGCGATGACGAGTGGGGTGGGGTTTCTGGCCTGCCTTGCAAGCTGGAATGCAATTGATGAGCGGCTTAAAGAATTCTACGTTTCGCTCCTGATCTTGCAGACTTGCGTTACCGGCGTGTTTTTGTCAGTCGACGCACTTTTGTTCTTTGTTTTCTTTGAGGCATCGCTGATTCCGATGTTCTTCCTGATTGCGATTTGGGGCGGGGAGAAGCGCCGCGCTGCTGCGATGAAGTTTCTGATTTATACCGTTGCCGGCAGCATGTTGCTGCTGCTTGGTTTGATACTGCTTTACTTTGAGCATTGGCGCCAAACGGGCTTCTTCAGCTTTAGCATGCCTGCGCTTTGGGCTACCAAGCCGGAAGGTGATCTGGCACTTTGGATCTTCTGGCTGATGTTTGCCGGCTTTGCCGTGAAGGTGCCGATGGCACCGTTTCACACGTGGTTGCCGGATGCGCATACCGAGGCACCGACGGCAGGAAGCGTGTATCTGGCCAGCGTAATGTTGAAGATGGGTACCTATGGGTTCTTGCGCCTCGTGCTGCCCGGTGTGCCAGAGGCCGTGAAGCAGGCCAACGTGCTGTGGTGGATGAGCGTGCTCGCGCTGATCGCGATTGTTTATGGAGCGCTGGTGTGTCTGAAGCAGAAGGACTGGAAGCGGCTCATCGCATATTCGAGCGTGAGCCACATGGGCTTCTGCATGTTGGGGATCTTCTCGCTCAATCCCGCGGGCATTTCAGGCAGTATGTTGCAGCAGATCAATCACGGGATCTCAACCGGGATGCTCTTCCTGCTGGTGGGCTTCATGTATGAGCGGCGGCACACACGAGAGATTTCTGAGTACGGAGGCCTATTTGGGCCCATGCCTGCTTTCTCGATAGTGTTTCTGTTGGCTGCGGTGAGTTCGATGGGGTTGCCGCCATTAAATGGCTTTGTGGGTGAGGTACGAATTCTGACCGGAGCCTTTGAGATGAGCGTTTATTGGGCATTGTGGGCCGGATTGGGAGTTGTGCTGACAGTGGCCTACCTGTTGTGGTGCTATCAAAGAGTCTCACTAGGCGAAGCTAAGGCGAAGAATATTGGGTTGCCCGATTTGAGCGTGCGGGAGTGGGCAGTGGTGTTGCCGCTGCTGATTGCTGCTATCGGGATCGGTATTTATCCGCAACCTGCTTTCGAGATGCTGGAGCGACCAGTCAAACAGATCATCGAGAAAGTGAGGCCCAATTACTATGCTCAAACAAATTAGCGTTCATGGAGCGCGGCAGCACAATCTTAAGAGTATTGATGTCGAGATTCCTCGCAACTCACTGACTGTGATTACCGGATTGAGTGGGAGCGGAAAGTCCTCACTTGCCTTCGATACAATTTATGCCGAAGGACAGCGGCGCTATGTCGAAACGCTCTCGCCTTATGCACGGCAGTTTCTCGACCAGATGGAGCGCCCTGAAGTCGATTCGATCGAGGGCTTGAGCCCGGCAATCTCGATCGAACAGAAGACCACTTCGCGGAGCCCGCGCTCGACTGTTGGGACAATCACTGAGATCTACGACTATGTGCGACTGCTCTATTCGTCGATCGGGACGCCGCACTGCCCGAGTTGTGGCACGGAAATCAGCCGGCAGTCGACGGCCCAGATTCTGGAGCGCATTGCCGAGATCCCTGAGAATACCCGGGTGATGATTCTTGCGCCGATCGTGCGTGGGCGCAAGGGCGAGTATAAGAAAGAGCTTGAGAAGTTTGCACGACAGGGTTTTGTGAAGGCGCGCGTGGACGGGGTGATGCGGAATCTCGAAGACGAGATCGTGCTCGACAAACGCAAGAATCACACGATCGAAGTGGTGGTGGATCGTCTGGTGTTGAAGCCGGATATCGGCAAGCGGCTTGAGGCGTCGATTGAGACAGCGACCAAGCTGGCCGAGGGTTTGGTGCTGGTGAGTATTGTGAGCGATGGCACGGCGGAGCCGGAAGAGCGGCTTTATTCGCAGAAGATGGCTTGCCCGGATTGCGGTACCAGTGTGCCGGTGCTTGAGCCGCGCAGCTTCAGCTTTAACAGCCCTTATGGGGCTTGCCCGGAGTGCAACGGCCTGGGCAGTATGTGGAGCTTTGACTCGGACAAGGTGATTGTCGATGCAACGCGTCCCCTCTTTGATGGCGGTCTTGGGCCGGGAGCGACTTCGAATTATGTCGGGCAGCGCGTCACTGATGGAGCCTGGAAAAACAACATCGATCTCGCCAAGCCCTGGGATGCCCTGACTGATGGGCAACGAGAGATTTTGATGAATGGCAAAGGGCCATTCCCCGGGATTCTGAAGCTGCTCACCGATAACCTCGAGAGCGCCACCGACACTTATCGCGAATACCTGAGCGACTTCATGACGTCGCAGGATTGTCCGAGCTGCCATGGCAAGCGCTTGCAGCCGGCGAGCCTGGCAGTGAAAGTGAAGGGCGTCACGGTGAGCGATTTCTCAGCCATGAGCGTCAAGCGGGCTAACGAGACGGCGCAAAGCTGGAAGCTGATGAAGCGCGAAGATGAGATTGCCGGCGGGGTGCTGCACGAGATCCGCACGCGTTTGCAGTTTCTCGAAAATGTGGGGCTCGATTATCTGAGCATGGAGCGCAGTGCGCAGACGCTCAGCGGTGGCGAGGCGCAGCGGATTCGTCTGGCAACGCAGATTGGCAGCCAGTTGCGTGGAGTGCTCTATGTGCTCGATGAGCCGTCGATCGGTTTACATCCGCGCGACAACGAACGTTTGCTTGAGACGCTCGAACGTTTGCGCGATATGGGCAATACGGTGTTGGTGGTGGAGCATGATCAGGACACGATTGAGCGTGCCGATTATGTGATCGATCTTGGGCCCGGAGCTGGCAGGCTGGGTGGCGAGGTTGTCGCCGCTGGTACGGCTGCGCAGATCGCCAAGACCAAGGGCAGCCTTACCGGTAAATATTTGAGCGGCGAGCTTGAAATCGCGGTGCCCACCGTGCGACGTATCGGCAATGGCAAGCGGCTGAAGGTGTTGAAGGCTACCGAACACAACCTCAAAAACGTGGATGCCGAATTCCCGCTGGGGATGTTGATTGCTGTCACCGGTGTGTCCGGCAGTGGCAAGTCGACGCTGGTAAACGATATCCTTTACCGCACGCTATCGAAGTTTGTGTATGGCTCGAAGGCAGAGCCGGGCAAGCATGAACGGATCATGGGTTTGGGCGAGATCGACAAAGTTGTAGAGATCGATCAGGCGGCGATTGGGCGAACGCCGAGGTCAAACCCCGCTACCTATACGCAGGTTTTTACACCGATCCGGGAACTGTACGCGATGTTGCCGGAGAGCCGTGAACGTGGCTACAAGAGCGGGCGCTTCAGCTTCAATGTCAAAGGCGGCCGATGCGAGGCTTGCCAGGGCGACGGCATGAAGCGCATCGAGATGAACTTTCTGCCCGACGTCTTTGTGATGTGCGACGTGTGCCGTGGCAAGCGCTATAACCACGAGACGCTGCAGGTGAAGTTTAAGGGCAAGAGCATTGCCGATCTGCTTGATACAACGATCGAAGACGCTGCGCCATTGCTGGCCAATATTCCGAATATCTCGGTGAAGCTGGAGACGCTGGTGGATGTTGGGCTGGGCTATCTCCATTTGGGGCAGAGCTCAACGACGCTTAGTGGCGGCGAGGCACAGCGGATTAAGCTGGCCAAGGAACTGAGCAAGCGGCAAACCGGCAAGACGATCTACATCCTCGATGAACCCACCACAGGACTGCATTTTGAGGATGTACGGAAGCTGCTTGAGGTACTTCAGAAACTGGTGGATCTGGGCAACACCGTGCTGGTAATCGAACACAATCTGGATGTAATCAAGAGTGCGGATTGGATTCTCGATATGGGCCCTGAGGGTGGCGAAGGTGGCGGAAAACTGATCGCCTGTGGAACCCCGGAGGACATCGCCGCGAATCAGAAGAGTTATACCGGGCAGGCGCTGGCGAAGCTGCTCAAGAAGGGCGGCAAGCGTTGAGTAGCAAGTACAGGCAGCAGCCGATGGACCTGAAGGGTCTCAAGACAGTAAGCGTGTACGAGCGCGGCGGCAAGGTGCAGATCGAACACTTCGCGGGTGTCGCGGCCAAGGGCGATAGCGTATCGACGCTGCTCGACAAGATGCCCAAGTTACTGGCAGCCGATACGTTGCGGGCTGTCGTTGGGGCCATTCGCGGTGCTCGTGCGAAGGGCAAG